>JALWMP010000098.1 GCA_026996165.1 Campylobacteraceae bacterium | reverse complement strand
TTAGTCCCAGACTTAGCAATAGTACCAAGGTTATTTATTAAATCCTCTTCATTCATACCAATACCATTGTCTGCAATGGTTAAAGAGTTATCTTTGTCATCAATAGTAATATTTATTTTACCTGACCAGTTCTCCTCTTTAAACTTATCGTCTGTAAGTTGTAGATAGTTAAACTTATCGAGTGCATCTGAAGAGTTAGAGACTAACTCTCTAATAAAAATCTCTTTGTTTGAGTAGAGTGAGTGGGTCATTAATTTTAAGAGTTGACCTATTTCTGTTTGAAACTGATGTTTTGCCATATCAATATTCCTTTTTATCTAAATTTATATTTTCGGAATTATAGAGTAAATTTTGTAAAAATTCAAGACTTTTAGTTTTTTTTTACAATATTCTTTAGTCTAAGTGACTAACAGTTGACACAAGCACTATTTTAGTTTAAATATATATAATTCTGTTAATTTTTTTATTAAAGGATAATAATTCTATGAAAGTAAAATATAGTATAAAAAAGATACTTATGCTCATAATTCTCACTCAACTTCCCCTAATTGCAAAGGACCACAATATTAGAGATTATGTAGATAGAGGTATCCACTACTATCCACACTATGTTAAAAAAGGTTTAGTTAAATATGGTAAAGCCTCTTGGTATGGAAAACGGTTTCATGGAAAACTTACAGCAAGTGGAGAGCGATATAATATGTATGCTATGACAGCAGCACATAGAACCTATGCTCTAAATACTATTGTAAAAGTCACGAATCTTAAAAATAAAAAATCTGTTAAAGTTCGTATTAATGACCGTGGTCCTTTTTATCGTTCTCGCGATATTGACCTATCTTATATTGCAGCAAAACGTCTAGGTATACACAAAAAAGGCGTTGCTAAAATCAAACTTGAGGTTATAAAATGTCCAAAAAGAAAGGGGGATAGACAAACATACTGTAAAAAAGATAAAAAGAAGAAAAAGACATCTATATTTAAACGAAATGAAAAGATTCAAGTTGCCTCTTTTTTCAATAAAAAACTTGCTTATGATTTTAAGAAAAAACATAAACTTAAAAACTCTATTATTGTAAAAAAATATATTAAAGAGAAGAGAAAAACAGCCTATAGAGTTATTGTAAAGTGTACCCCATGGGAAGCAAAACAGCTTTTAAAGTCTAAAAAGTTTTCTAATGCCTACGAAGTTTCATAAAAAAGAGCAAAAAAGAAGATAAAATAGCTTTTTCTTCTTTTTCTATCCTCCCAAAATAAGCTCACACTCTAATGCACGTTCAACAACTATATTTGAAATAATATCTTGACTGATAATAACATTATTAATATTCAAATCAGAAATTGTTTCAGCTTGAGAAGCATTTCTCACATTAACAATAGTATTAATATCAGTATCAAAAGAGTTAATATTTTCACAAATAAGTCTTAGTTGATGTTCATTACTAATAGTTACTACAATAGCCATAGCATTTCTTATACAAAAATGCTCCAAGACTCCCCTTTGTGCAGCATTCGCAAGGAAAATAGCACTCTCTCCATCAGATATTGCTTTGTCTACTAATCTAATATCATGCTCTAATATGACATAAAGAAGCTTTTTTGATTTAAATATTTTTGCCAATTTCTGCCCCATTGGACCATAACCACAAATAATTATATGATTATCAAACCCAGTTGATTTAATAGCACGTTCTCTAAGTTTAGTAGGTTCTTTGAAAAATATATCTGCTATTTTCTTAATGTTATTTAAAATAAATGGTGTCAAAATCATAGAAAGTACTACTGTTAAAATCATAATCTGATTGACATCAGAAGAGATAAGTTTACTATGGTATGCAAGTGCAAAAATAGCCAAAGCAAATTCACCAACTTGCATTAAAGACAAAGCACTCTTTATAGCTGTTCTATTTTGCATAAATCCACGAAGTACTACAAAAATAATCAATGCCTTAATAAGCATAATAGATATTAATAGTCCTAAAATTATAAAACCATATTCAGAAATAATATTTAAATCAATTTGCATTCCAATAGTAATAAAGAAAATTCCTAATAAAATATCTCTAAATGGTACAAGGTCAGCCTCAATACGATAACGAAATTTAGTCTCTGCAATAGTCATACCAGATATAAATGCACCTAGAGAGTAAGAGAAACCAAAATGTTCAGCTACTACCGATGCTGCGATAACTGTTAAAAGAACTGAACCCAAAAAAATCTCTTCTGAGTTTGAAGAGATAACCCAATCAAAAAAACGCTCTATAAAGTGTTTACCAGCAACAAACAGAATTAAAAAAACAACAACAGCACTAGCGAGTGTATGCAAAAGAAGTTGAAATACTGAACTACCACTATCATTAGTAAAAATAGATATCATCAAAAGAATAGGAATAACAGCTAAGTCTTGAAAAATCAAAATTCCAACAGCATTACGTCCATAACCAGTGTGTATTTGATTTTTTTCATTAAAAACTTTAAGTACAATAGCAGTAGAAGATAGAGATAAAGCAAAACCTATAATAATAGAACTTTTAACCTCCATATCAAAACCATATATTGAAATAAAAGTAAAAAGAAATCCACTAACAAGTACCTGTAAAGCACCATAAACAAAAACCTCTTTTTTCATTGATTTCATATGTCCAATAGAGAACTCTAACCCTATTGTAAACATAAGAAAAACAATACCAAACTCAGCTAACTCTGCAAGGCTCTCTTGAGAATGTTCTCCAAATTTAAATAGCTCCATTGCTATTAAGCCTGTAATGATGTATCCTATTACTGTTGGTATATCAAACTTTTTTAGAAAAACGTTAATAATAGTAGAGATAGATGTAACTGCAATAAGTATAATAAGTATATTTTCCAATAGCTCTCCTTGTATATATTAATATTAAAATATTTACAATATATTCACTTTAAGCTAATGGTTATATAAAAACATAATAACTTTTATAAGTTTAACACTTAATCGTTTCATTACTATACCATAAATAAAGATATTTTTTATCTTTTTAATTATTTTAAAACAGCCTTAAACGCCATACGAATTTTTGCATGAGGAGGTATCTCTGAAAATATATATTTTATATGAGTATACTCACTCCCTTTTGCCAATCTTTTTAAACTACCATAAACAACAAATAAATCTTTACTATCAGCATACGTCTTCCCTCCATCTATTGAGTAGAGCATTTTACAAATACCCTCACAACTTGATGTACCTCTTAAATAAGATGTACCATAAGGGATAGGATTGTCAATAACAACCTGTTTTTTAGTACTATTTGAAGTATTTATAATCTGATTAACATAAATAAGAACATCGCCCTTATGTGCTTTAGTAGCAGGGATTATCTTATGAACTTTATATCCAGGATTTTTCCATTCATAGGTCTCTTGAAAAACTGCTTTTGAGAGGATAATATCTTTTATAGGACTTTTTGCACTAAGAGATATACCTAATATAAAAATTGATAGAGTAATTTTTTTCCACATTTTAACACTCCTTTTTAATCATTTTAACATAAATAGTGTAATAAGAAAATGTGGAGGAAAAAGTTACAAAGCTGTAACTTCGTAACTAATTGCAAAAAATGAGTTAAAATAATAACTTTTTATTCCCACTCTATAGTAGCAGGAGGCTTAGAGGATATATCATAAACTACCCTATTTATTCCATCTATCTCATTAATAATTCGTCGGCTAATTCTCTCTAAAACATCATGTGGTATATGAGCAAAAGTAGCTGTCATACCATCTACTGACTCTACCATACGCACACAAACTGTATTATCATAAGTACGATTATCACCCATAACACCAACAGACTGAACATTTAAAAGAACTGTAAATGCTTGCCAAACTTTATCATAATAACCAGTAGCTTTTAGCTCCTCTTGCATAATAGCATCAGATTCTCTAATAAGATGTAATCCCTCTTCTGTCACTGCTCCCATAGTACGAATAGCAAGTCCAGGTCCAGGGAAAGGGTGACGACCAATCATATTAGCAGGAAGTCCAAGCTCAAGTCCTAGTTTTCTAACCTCATCTTTAAAAATCTCCCTAAGAGGTTCAACAAGCTCAAATGTCATCCAATCTGGAAGTCCTCCAACATTGTGATGTGACTTAATAGTTTTAGAAGGACCTTTTACTGAAACAGACTCAATAACATCTGTATAGAGTGTTCCTTGTGCTAAGAAAGCAACATCTGTATGTTTTTTTGCTTCTCTATCAAAAACCTCTATAAACTTTTCACCTATTGCTTTACGCTTCTGTTCTGGGTCACTTACCCCTTTAAGCACCTCCATAAACTCATCTTTTGCATCAACTGTAATCAGTGGTATATCTAAAAGCTTAAACATGTTTTGAACATCTTCGGCTTCATTTTTTCTAAGTAGTCCTTGGTCAACAAAAACACAAATAAGTTGTTCTTTAGGAAGTGCTTCATTAAGCATAGCAGCCACAACAGAAGAGTCAACCCCACCACTTACACCACAGAGTACCTTTTTATCTCCAACTTGTGCTTGTATCTGAGCTATCTTCTCTTTAGCAAAGCTTCCCATATTCCAAGTACTATCACAACCACAAATATGTTTTGCAAAGTTTTTAAGTAGTTTTGTTCCTTCTACCGAGTGGTGAACCTCTGGGTGAAATTGAAAAGCATATATCTTCATCTCTTCATTAGCAATAGCAGCATAAGGTGAATTTTCAGAAGTACCAATCACTTCAAAACCTTCTGGAATCTTTTCTGCTCTATCTCCATGACTCATCCATACAGTTTCATTGTTAGTCATACCATCAAATATCTTAGAGTCTGTAGTAATAGTTAACTTAGCCTTTCCATACTCATGATGGTCAGCAGATACTACCTCTCCACCATAACGCTGGGTAATAAGTTGCATTCCATAACAAATCCCCATAATAGGAAGACCAAGAGACCAAAGCTCTTCACTTGGTTTATAAGCGTCTTGGGCATAAACAGAAGCTGGACCACCTGAAAGTATAATTCCTTTTGGTTTACGAGCTTTAATATTGGCAATATTCTCTCTGTAAGGAACAACCTCACAGTAGACTCCAGATTCTCTTAATTTTCGTGCTATAAGTTGTGTGTATTGTGAACCGAAGTCGAGAACGAGTATGGGTACTTGTTTCATTAATTATGTTCCTTGATATGTAGATATTTTTGCGAAATTATACTGTTTTTTTTATGAGAGGGGTATTATATAATCTTTACTACTTTGTCAATAAAGAAACCTTAGTAAAACCACTCTGCTTAGCAACCTTCAATAAAGTAACAACATGCTCATAAGCTATCTCTTTATCTGCATTTATAAAAACTACCTGCTTTTTATCAACATCAGATGTTTTTAAACGAAAAGCATCTGGAAAACTCTCAAGAGTAAATTCATCATCTTTATAGTGTACTGTTAAATCTTTGGTAATTCGTATTGTTAAAGCTTTAGAATCACTCACAACAGCTTTTTTAGAACCATCAGGTAGATTAATCTTCTCTTCATAGTGCATAACAGGAATTGTAATCATAAATATTGCCATAAGCACTAACATAACATCAATAAGAGGGGTAATATTTAAATCAGGTGCTTCATCCCACTCATACATCGCTTATGCCTTTTGAGAGAGAATTAAATCTGCTTGACTCTCTAACATCACTGTTAACTCATAAGCTTTACGTTTTAAGATAAGATGAAAAGAGTAAGCAAATGTAGCAACAGCAATACCAGCAGCTGTTGCTACTAATGCCTCTGAAATAGCAGGAGCAACAATAGCAATAGAAGTTCCACCACTCTGATGACCAAGTTTAGCAAAAGTTTCTAAAATAGCTACAACTGTACCAAAAAGTCCAATAAATGGAGAAGTAGAAGCAATAATAGATAGTGCAGTAAGCCCACTTGTTGCTGACTTTACAGCAGACTTTATAGCAACATCAAAGATTGCTCTGTTTGGTACTAGCACTTTATCTAAAAATGGGTAAAGCAGTGAGCTTTTTTCAACTGTTTTAGAGCGACCCATATAGAGTTTTTTTAGAGAAATCTCCTCTCTTATCATACGACTCTTTAAAGAGAAATAGCGATATATAAAAATCCAAAGTACCAAAAATAGATAGAGTGAAAGTATTGATAAAACAAAAATAGTAATAGCAGAGCTTTTGTCTAAATAGGTAAAGAGGCTATCAAAAAGTCCCATAAGTATTTCCCTTTTTTATATTATTAAAGAAAATATTATCATATTTGTCCTCTGTATGGGCTTGAAAATAGAAAGGAAAGTTTAGAAAATCTTTTCTTAAAAGATAATTATCAATTAAATTTAGAGTTTCTAAATCTATACTATCTATCTTTATAGAATAACTTAAAAAAAATTACATAAATAATAAATATGATAATAGGTAAGTAGTATAAAAAATATATAAACAAAACAAAATAACTATTCCAATGCCATAATTCTGTAGCCGACCAATAAGAAAACAGTGAACTAACTATAGGAATAAATGCTGTCACTATTGCACCAATAGCTGAAATAATACCATTTAACTCATATGTAATAGTATACCAATCATAAATAGTAAATATTTTAAAAAAACTTATTATAAAATAGCCTACTATCACTAAACGTAAAATAATAAATTGCCACTCTGGTATTCTTTCTAAATCAAAGCTATCTAACTCTACTTGTTCCCATTTATCATCTATTAAACCATAAAGACAATAACTAATCCCCTTCTTATCAAACTCCTCCATACTATTTATAAAACTATTTATCTCTTCATCTTTATTAATATCTAACTCAATTATCTTCTCATTTTGCATCTGATATATAATAAAAGGAATAGAATAATTACCTTTAATAATAAAAGTTTGGAGAATTTTAGCTATCTCTTTAGACATTACTTCATTTAAACCTATAATTTTTATGCCTATTTTTTGCATTTTCTATCCTAATTCAATCTGTAGATTATAAATATTTTATTGCTAATCTATTTTTTGCACTATTAATATTTTTATTATATCAAAACTAAAAATTATATTTAAGTTAATTATGGCGATTATTTTTAATTTATCATTTATAATTGACATTAGTTAGAAGAAGTTTAAATATTTAACTTATTTTGGTAAAAAGTTAAAAGAGTGGGGTTAGCCCACCCTTAAAAGAAGATACTACTTAATACTCTCTACTTTAGAGATAGCAGCAGCAATAGTAGTACTAGAAGATTGAGCTTTCTCTAAAAGCTCTTTTGCTTCGCCAATGGCTTTAGCAAGGTTTGAATCGTCTCCTGATAGTGCAACAGCACCATCAACCATACAAAGAGTCTTCTCTTCGTCAACTTTAACATAACCACTATTTACAGCAACAGAGACAATCTTATTATCTTTACGCTCAATAGTCATTACACCTGCATCTAAAAGAGAAACAACAGCAGCGTGTCCAGCTAAAACACCAAACTCACCCTCACTACCTGGTAGCGTAACTTGTTTTACTTCATCATCAAAAATGACACCATTTGGTGTCACAATTTCAAGTTTCATGAGTTCCATAATTAAACTCCTTCCACTTATTTATTTTTTGCTTGAATTTTCTCATTCTTCGCAATAGCTTCGTCTATGTTACCTACCATGTAGAATGCAGCTTCGTTCATGTGGTCATATTTACCTTCAATAAGACCTTTAAATCCTTCAAGTGTATCTGCAAGTTCAACGTAAACACCAGGGCTTCCTGTAAATACCTCTGCAACGTGGAATGGTTGAGATAAGAATTTTTCTATCTTTCTTGCTCTCTCAACAGTATTTTTGTCCTCTTCACTAAGCTCGTCCATACCAAGAATAGCAATAATATCTTGAAGGTCTTTGTACTTTTGAAGAATAGACTGAACACCACGTGCAACATTATAATGCTCTTCTCCAAGAATTTGTGGGTCAAGCATTCTTGATGTTGAATCTAGTGGGTCAACAGCTGGGTAGATACCTTTTTCAGCAATAGAACGGTTAAGTACTGTTGTTGCATCTAAGTGAGCAAATACAGAAGCAGGAGCTGGGTCTGTTAAGTCATCTGCTGGAACATATACAGCTTGAACAGATGTAATTGAACCTTTTGTTGTTGATGTAATTCTCTCTTGGAGTTTACCCATTTCAGACGCAAGAGTTGGTTGGTAACCAACAGCTGATGGAATACGACCAAGAAGAGCTGACATCTCTGAACCAGATTGAGCGAATCTAAAGATGTTGTCAATAAACATAAGAACGTCTAGTCCCATCTCATCTCTAAAGTACTCAGCCATTGTAAGACCTGTAAGTGCAATACGGTTTCTTGCTCCTGGAGGTTCACTCATTTGACCATAGCAGAGTGCAACTTTGTCAAGTACGTTTGACTCTTCCATCTCAAAGTATAGGTCATTCCCTTCACGAGTTCTCTCACCAACACCTGCAAATACAGAGTAACCACTATGTTTCATTGCAACGTTGTTAATAAGCTCCATAATAATAACGGTCTTACCAACACCAGCACCACCAAATAGTCCTACTTTACCACCTTTGTTGTATGGAGCAAGAAGGTCAACTACTTTAATACCTGTCTCAAATACCTCTGTTGCAGTGCTTTGCTCTTCAAATGGTGGTGGGTCTCTATGGATTGAACGATACTCTTTACAAGTGAACTCACCTGCATCATCAACGGTATCACCAATAACATTGAAGATACGCCCTAGAACCTCTTCACCAACTGGTACTTTAATCGCATCACCTGTAGCTTTAACCTCTTGACCTCTTACAAGACCTTCACTCATGTCCATTGCAATGGTTCTTACACGGTTATCACCTAACTGTGCTGCAACTTCTAAAACCAATCTCTGGTCACCGATTGTTGTCTCCAGTGCTTCGTTGATAGCTGGAAGATAATCCGTAAAATCAACGTCAACAACGGGACCTAGTACTTGTACTACTTTACCTGTCATAAATCTATTCTCCTATTATTATTTCAACGATTCCATACCACTGATAATCTCAATAAGTTCAGTAGTAATCGCTTCTTGTCTTGCTTTGTTATATGCTACACTTAGCTTTTTAACCATCTCACCTGCATTGTTTGTTGCGGCATCCATCGCTTGCATACGAGCAGAGTGTTCTGCTGCTAACGAGTCTAACAACGCATAGTACATTGTATACTCAACATACTTCTGTACCAATGCCTCTAAGAGAGTATCGTCATCATCTGGTTCAACTTCCATCTCTGAAAGAGCTACACTTTTTGTAATCTCTAAACTAGAGGTATCAATAGGAAGTAGTTGCTGTGTATAGACCTTTTGCACAATCATATTGACATATCCATTATGAATAAGAATAATCTTATCTGTCTCACCTGCAACATAATCTTTTACCAATGAGTCAATCAACTCTGTTGAACGTGCATAGTCAGGTTTTGAACTTAAATCATCAATCTGATTTAACATCTCAACTTGGTTATATTTGAAAAAGGCAATACCTTTTTTACCTACACCACTTAGACGAACTTCAACACCTGCATCTACATACTCTTGCATGATTTTATTCGCTTGTTTAATGGTTTGATGGTTAAATCCACCACAAAGACCTTTGTCCGATGTTACAAATACAATGTCAACTCTTTTAGGATTTTTGTTCTCTTTCATAAAAACATTATCAATCCCATCTGCATTGTTTTGAGACATCTTCTGTGCAATCTCTGTTAACAACTCTGTTAACTTCGTAGCATAAACTTTAGAACGTGTAGCAATCTCTTCTGCACGTTTAAGTTTAGCTGATGAAACAAGTTTCATTGCACGCGTGGTCTTTTGAGTGCCTTTAACACTCGCAATCTTACGCTTTATCTCTTTTAAGTTAGCCATTTTTGACCTCTCTTATGCTGAAAAAGATTCTTTAAAATCTTCAATCACTTTTCTTAATTCTACTTCATTCTCATCAGTGATTTTTTTCTCATCTCTAATACTCTCAAGAACAGAAGGATACTTAGCATCCATAAATGGATAAAGCTCAGCTTCAAATTTAGTTACTGCATTAACAGGAATATCATCAAGGTAACCTTTAACACCTGCAAAAATCATAATAACTTGCTTTTCGATTGGAATTGGAGAGTATGGTCCTTGTTTAAGAACTTCAACCATTCTACTACCTCTTTCAAGTTGAGCTCTACTATGCTCATCAAGGTCAGAGGCAAACTGTGCAAAAGCTTGAAGTTCACGATAAGCAGCAAGGTCAAGTCTAAGTGTACCTGCAACTTGTTTAGTAGCTTTAATCTGAGCTGCACCACCAACACGTGAAACTGAAAGCCCAACATTAATAGCAGGTCTAACACCTGAATTAAAGAGGTCAGTCTCTAAGAAAATTTGTCCATCTGTAATAGAGATTACGTTTGTTGGAATGTACGCTGCAACATCACCTGCTTGTGTTTCAATAATTGGGAAAGCTGTAATTGAACCTGCACCATTTGCATCACTTAGTTTAGCAGCACGTTCTAGAAGTCTTGAGTGAAGATAGAAAACATCCCCTGGGTAAGCTTCACGACCTGGAGGTCTTCTTAAAATCAATGACATCTCTCTATAAGCAACAGCATGTTTTGTAAGGTCATCATAGAAGATAACAGCATGTCTGCTAGAGTTCATGTAATACTCAGCTAGAGTAACACCTGCATAAGGAGCTAAAAATTGGAATGCTGCAGAATCAGCCGCAGAAGCATTAACAATAATTGTATACTCCATTGCTCCAGCCTCTTCAAGTCTCTTTACAATAGATGCAACAGTTGATTGTTTTTGACCAATAGCTACATATACACAAATAACATCTTGACCTTTTTGGTTAATGATAGTATCTATAGCTAATGTAGTCTTACCTGTCTGTCTATCACCAATAATAAGCTCTCTTTGCCCACGACCAACTGGTACAAGTGCATCAATCGCTTTAATACCTGTTTGAAGTGGTTCATGAACTGATTTTCTAGCCATAATTCCTGGTGCTTTTGTCTCAATAAGTTGTGACTCTGTTGCTTCTATTGGACCTTTACCGTCAACTGGCTCTCCAAGTGGGTTAACAACACGACCTACCATTGCATCACCAACAGGCATTTTAAGTAGTTCTCCTGTTCTTTTGACACTCATTCCCTCAACGATTCCTGCCATTGACCCAAGAACAACGATACCTACACTTGCCTCTTCAAGGTTAAGAACCATTCCAGGAACACCTGTCTCAAACTCTACAACCTCTCCAGCCATAACATTGTTAAGACCATATACAGATGTAATTCCATCTGCAACACCTACTACTTTACCAACTTCGTTGATATCTACATCAATCTCAAAATTCTCGATTCTCTCTTTGATTATTGAAGAGATTTCGTCTGCTTGTAATTTGTTTGCCACTGCAACTCCTTCCGTTAGATTACTTTTTTATAATGATTTTGTAATAAAATCGATTAACTGTTCTTTAACTCTCTGCTTAGAGAAGTTTACCTCAATACCCAAGTCTTCAACTGAAACTTTAATTCCATTAACATCAGATACCTCTTGAATTAATTCAATATTAGCTCCATTTGTATAAGCTGACAAAGATTTTTGTAACTCTTTAAGCTCTGCTGCTTTAAGTTTAGAACTTGATGTCACAACACCTTCATAATTGTTGGTTTCATTTTGAATGGCTTGTTTTAAGACTTTTGCAATTACAGGTAAAAGGTCTAAACGACCATTCTCACCAATAATTTTAATAAAGTTTACTAACTTTTCATCTACATCTCCTAAACTTTCAACTACCATTGAAGTTTTTGATTGATTACTAATCAAAGGTGAAGATAATTTTTCAACAACAGTTGCGTCAGAAAATGCTTCCGTCATATCTAAAAGTATTTTAGAAAAATTAGCTCTCTCTTCTTTGTTAGTTGAGCCAACAAGTGCATTGACATATCTTTTAGCAATTAACTCTTCCATTATTATGCCACCTTATTTGATATAAGAGAAATAACTTTAGACTCATCTATAGTAATGTCATCGTTTGTGATTCCATTATTAAGTACATCATCTATTGTATTTCTCACTGCTTTTTTAGTTTCAAGCTCTTGTTTTTCAAGAGCTTGTCTCTCTAGTTGGCTAAGAAGAGCAGCATTTTTTTCTGCAATATTAGTAGCTAAAATCTTAGCTTCATTAAGTGCATCAGCCACTACCTCTTTAGCTTTCTCTTGAGCTTTAGCTAAATTCTCTTCTGCTGCTAAACGTTCATTTTTAGAAGCCTGAAGCTTTGATTCAATCTCTTCTAATTGATTTGCAATACCTTCTGAACGTTCAATAAAAAACGCTTTAATAGGATTAGCAACCAAGTAGTAAATAAGTCCTGCAAAAATAGAAAAGTTTAAAACTCTATAGAAAAAGTCGGAGTTAAACATAGTAGTATGGTGTTCACCACCATGTCCAGCTAATACTAAAGAAGGTACTAAAACTGTTGCGATTATTAACGCTATATTTTTAATTCTCATTATCTCTCCTACAAGCTACTTAATTTAGAGTGTAAAGTCTCTTTAAACATTGGTAGCTTAGCATTTAATGCACTTTTTAGTGCCTCTTGTTCAGCTTCAAGCTCTGCTAGAAAGGCTGCATTACTTGCTTCGAGTTCTTTCACTTTACTCTCTATTTTGCTCTCTGCTAAAGCTTTCGCTTCAGAAGTAGCTTTCTCTCTGATTGCATTTGCTTCAGCTTTTGCTGTAGCTAAGATTTCATCAGCTTTTGCATTTAGTCCACTGCTATTATCTGCCATCTCTTCTGCATTTTTTAAATCTTTTGCTATTGTTGCATCTCTATCGTCCATAAACTTTAAAAGAGGCTGAAAAAGCATTGTATTTAGTAAAAATAGAAGAGAGAAGAAAATAACAAGAACGAACAACATCAAACCGGGATTCAAGTCAAGCATTCAAACTCCTCCAAAAAATTTTGCGTATTATATCTTGGATAAAGTAATGATTTGATTAATCTTTTGTTATAACAAGGGGATTTCAAACGCTTCATTGAAGAGAGCGTTTATATGTCTATTTTGGTAACATATTAAGGAATTTCTCAATCTCTTCTGTACTTTTGAAATTAATCTCTAAAGCATTATTTTTTACTTTAAAATCAAAAGGGAGTTGCTCTTTTATCTTCTTTTCATACTCTCCTATAAAAGAGTTTTTTTTATGAACTAAAGGAAGAGAAGAGTCATCTTCTATAGATTTTTTATTTTTTGCTAAAAGTTCACTCTCACGAACAGATAACTTTTGACCTATAATAGTATCCACTAAAATTTTCTGCTCTTTTTCATTAAAACCAACCAATATTTTTGCATGACCTTGTGAAATAACACCATTAATTAGTTTATTTTGAACATAAGAAGAGAGAGAAAGAAGTCTAATAGTATTTGTAATCTGAGAACGACTCTTATTAACTACTCCTGCAAGTTCATCATGAGTAATATTGTAAACTTTTATTAGTTCATCATATGAGTGTGCTAACTCAATGGCATTTAAATCTTCTCGTTGAATATTTTCAATAAGTGCCAATTCACGAAGTTTAACATCATCAATATCAACATCAGCCACTACAGCTTTAATACTCTCTAAACCTGCTAATTTATGCGCACGAAGTCTTCTCTCTCCTGCAACTAATAGATAACCATCATCTTTTTCAATAACTACAATAGGTTGCAAAAGACCATGACGAGATATAGACTCACTTAACTCTTGAAGTCCCTCTTGATTAAATGTTTTTCGTGGTTGATATGGATTTGGAGATATTTCATTGACATCTATCTCTCTTATAGAATCACCATCATATGAAGATGAACCCATTTCATTACTATATGCTTGACTAACCTCTTCTAATATTGCTCCAAGTCCTCTACCTAATGCCATATTTTAGCCTTTTACTTTAGTTAATGTCTGTTTTTTCATCTTCTTTTGGGTTTTTACAATCGACTTAGCCAAATCAAAATAGGCAGTAGCCCCTTTAGATTTTTTTGCATACTCTGTTACAGGCTTTCCATAACTTGGAGACTCTGCAACTTTAATATTTCTAGGTACTATTAACACCTCTTTTTTCTTAGTTAAAAAGAGCTTCTCTTTAAAGTGATGAGATAAATCTTCTAAAACCTGCTTTGAAAGATTATTCTGAGAAGAGTACATAGTTGGTAAAAAACCTTTAATAGTTAATTTAGGATTAATAGACCTCTTCAGAAGATTAATAGTGTTAAGCAGCTGTGCCAAACCCTCTAGTGCAAAGAACTCACACTGAATAGGAATAATAACCGAATCAGCAGCTCCTAGAGAGTTGATAGTAATAGGACCTAAAGCAGGAGGAGAATCAATTAAGATGTAGTCATAGTTCTTCTTAATAGGTTGAATTGCTTTTCTTAATAGAAGCTCACGATTCTCTTTTTTAGGATTATAAAACTCTTTTTCAATTCCAACCAAACCTATATTTGCAGGAACAATATCAAGGTTTTTAAAATTAGAACTTAAAATAACATCTGACATCTTTTTTATACCAATTAAAACATGATATATATTGTACTCATAATCGTTACGATTGAAGCCTAAACTTGTAGTAGCATTTGTTTGAGGGTCGGCATCAATTATAAGAACTTTTTTACCATTTTGTGCTAATGCAGCTGCAAGATTTACAGCTGTTGTAGTTTTACCTACTCCACCCTTTTGATTTGCTATTGTTATTACTTCACTCATCTTATACTATATACTCTCTTATTTTCAATTATTAGTGAACCATCTTCCGATAGAATCGCTTTTTCAAGGGATTTCAACTCACCATCTAT
>JALWMP010000097.1 GCA_026996165.1 Campylobacteraceae bacterium | reverse complement strand
ATTTTTGAATTAGCTACAGCTAGTCCTGCAAATTTGATTTTGAAAATCTTACCTATTTTTAGGCTTTTGTGGATATGGTATTCCGTCGAACTCAGGTTTTTAACTTAAACAATAGCAGGAATCTCTAAAATAATATCTTCTTTTTTAAAATGAATATTGATATTATTTTTATGTGCTAAGAGTTCAATCTCTCTATCTTTATTATTTTCTCGTTTATCACCTTTTAGAATAATAATAATAATAGAGTAGCGTTTATCTTTTAGAACAACTCTCTCCCCTAACTTAATTTTTATAAGTATTTCTAGTTTTTTACTATCTTCAAACTGTTTAAAAATATTGCGTAATAGTAGGGAAAAGTCATTTTGATGAATTTGAAATTTAGGTATATCATAGTCTGTTAAGAGTTTTATCTCTCCTTTATATTTCATATTAAAGAGTTCAATATTGGCTTGTAGGAGCATGTTAATATCAGTTGGGGTATATCCTTCTAATAGGCTATGGTCATTTATTTTTGCCATTGGCTTATTGTAAAGATAAATTCCAATATACTCTTCATTATGATATAGTACATTAATCCCGTAAAACTCAAAAGATTTAAATGAGAGGTGTAATGCTGTTTTTTGTGAGCCAAAAGTTTTAGGTGCATTAGTTAGTGCAATATCAAATATCTCTTTAGGCTGACAAGACCCCATAAGAAGTTCAGCCGATGTATTGAGATATTTAATTTTACCTTGGTTAGTAAATAATATAAATGGATTGGAGTCATTTTCTATAAAAAATTTAAAATTAATCGAGTCCATGTTCTTGTATTTTCTTTCGTAATGTATTTCGATTGAGTCCAAGTATAGCAGAGAGTTTGAGTTGAGATTTAAATTTTTTTAAACCAGCAATAAGTAGAGGTTCTTCATATAAAGAGAGGTTTTCTCTATAGGCATTATTTCCTTCAAGATGCTCATAGAGATAGTTTTCGATTATTTTCTTTATCTCTTCTCTATCAAGTGTTTTATGAATGATTTGTTTATATAGTGAAGCTTTGAGTGATTTTATATTTTTACTCAAATCAAGTTGGGCTCTATTTAGTTCAATAGGGTAGTCTATCATTAGCTCTTTTTGTATCTGATTTTGAAAAAATTCGATTAAAAGGTCTAAATCATATCTCTCTTTTAAATTTGGCATTTTGTATATAAATGCAAATTTATTTTCTATCTTCTCTGTATTGTCAATACGGTTAGCAATAGCAATAATACGTTTATTTTCAAAGTTTAAATGTTCAAAGTTTCTTAATTGTTCAAAGTTATAGATAATGAGTTCATTATTATTTTCAAGTGCAACTTCTAACTCTTCATAGTTATGAGCATCAATGTAGATAGAGTTAGGAAAGAGACTCTTTATAAGAGTTTTTTTCCCAATATGCTTTTCTCCTATTAGTAGAGAGGAGACAAAAAGAGACTTAGTAAGAGTTAACCCTTTAACAATATTATCTATTTGAGGCGAATTGCTTAAAAATTGAACAGGTTTCATCTCAGAATTATAGTAAAAATTGGTTAAAAAGGAGAAGCTATAATTGCTTCTTAGGTAAATCTTATTTCTATGTTTCTACTAGTACCATTCACTCTATATCTGTTAGAGACTATTTTTAAGTTTTGAATTGAGTTCATTTAATAGATTATCATCTTTAAAATTAATAAAACAGATTTGTTTTGTAATATCTTTTAGAGTTGTCATCTCATTTTTTATAGATTCTCGTAAAGTTTGTGTAAAACTTTTATTTCTAAGTAGGTCTACAGAAAAAAGAAGGTCATCAGTTAAATAGAAGTATAGTCTGTTTTCATCTCTTATAATATTTAAGTTCTCTTTTCTCTCTATACTATTTATATGAATAATATAGACAAAGATTCCAATAATCAATAGAACCCAAGTGTATATAAATAGATTTCCATAGAATAGAAAACTTATAACTCCTCCTAAAAAAATAATAAATAAAGCTAAAAGTAATTTATTTTTCATTATCTACTCCTTATATCTTGATATATTTGAGAATAACGGTGAATTGTGTGATAATTGCGTAAATTTAAATATTGAATAAAATAGTTAAAGAGTAAGGTGAGAATAATAGTAACAAAAATATTTATTCTTAATTTTTACTTTTCTTCATAATGTAGTTTTATCCCTTTTGAGGTCATAACAAAACCTGAAATAAGAATTTTCCCCTCGTGTACTAGTTTATGGTGTCTTTTACATAATGGAATTAGATTGTACTTATGATTTTTGTTAATTGAGCCTATCATTCCTGCATCGTTTGCTAAGCTTTGTTGTGCAATATGATGAACATCTTCTACTTTATCGTTACACAAGGCACATTTAGTAACATATAGTTGTCTATTATATCGGCTACGTTTTTTTAATGATAATTGTTTAAGTTCAGAACTCTCTCCTAATAGATTCTCTCTAATTTCATAAGCATTTTTTAGAAATGTTTTGTCCATATGTAGAGATTTAGCAAACTCTAAACCATAGAGGGAAGACCCCATACCAAGTTGTAGTTGACGGTTATAGATTAGAGTATCGTTCTCTTCATCATAAGTTACACCCAAGTGGAGTAAAATAAGAGATTCTACCTTTTGAAGTTTTTCAATATTTTTGAGTTGATGCAGGTGAGTAGCAAAGATAAAGGTAGAATCTAGCTCTAAAAGTTTTAGTATAGCCCCTGCTACAATGGCAAGTCCAGACTCTGTCTCTGTTCCTTGTGAAATTTCATCTCCTAAAATAAGACTCTTTTTTGTAGCACGGTTAAAGATATTTTTTAGCTCCATCATCTCTACAGCAAAAGTAGAGAGACCTTTGTAGAGATTGTCATGAGAGACAATACGTGTAAAGAGTTGCTCATACATACCAAGTCGTAACTCTTGTGCAGGAACAAAAAAACCAGCTTGTGCCAAGATGACAGAGAGACCAATACTCTTCATAAGTGAAGATTTCCCTGAAGAGTTAATCCCATATAGTAAAATACCATTAACTTTACCTCCATTACTTGCATTGAGAGTAATATGGTTGTGTTTTGTCTCTAAGCCTTCACCTAGATAGATGTCATTAGGTACATAAACGCCACGCTGTTCATTAGCTTCTATAATAGGGTGTCTTAATCCTATCGCCTCATAGGCATTGCAATTATCTTCTAAGATTGGACGAGATAGATTCATACTTTTTGCACATTTAGCATTAGATATAGCTACATCAATATTGGCAATAAAAACAATAAGCTCATTGAGTAGATGAGAGAATCTATTTTCTAAGGCTAATAGGGTTTGTAGGTATCTCTCTTTGACAAGAGAGACTAGTTTTACTTGGTTGTTTTCATATGTTTGTGTTATCTCTTCAAAGAGTTTAGAGTTAATTTTAACACTATTTTTAAGGTGCTTGTAGTGAAAATCTTTAAAAAAGTAGTGTTTGTCATCAATCGTAACAAATGACTCTTTTAACTCTTTTTCTATCATAGTAAAACGATTTTTTGTAAGGTTGATAGTATACCCCTCACTCTCTAAGTAACCAATATCTGTAAAAGCGTTTTTAGACGGGTTTATTAGTTTATCACGTTCAAAAAATTGTTCAATATGAGAAGAGACCTTCTTTAGTTTAGCTATTTCGTGGTTTTGTTTCTCTAAAATAGAATCTATAGCTGGATAGACACCATTTTTAAAAATATTGTCATTTATCTGGTCAATTCTAAATCTTGCACAGACATCAAGATTGAAAGTTTGCTCTAGGTAAGACTTAAATTCAGATACTTCATCAATAAGATTACGCTCAATAGTTATATTATGTTGTAAAGCATCATTAAGAAGTTGCTCTATGGCAATAAGAGACATCATAATATAGGTTAGTTCTACGGGGTGAAGTTTTTGTAGTTTAATTCGTCTAGTAATTCTTTCTAAATCATAGATATTTTTTAAGTTAGTATCGTACTGTTCACTATGGGGTAGAAGTTTTTGGGTAAGTTCATAGCGTTTCTCTAAAATTTCTCTATCTACAATAGGGTTAAGTAGTCGTTCACGAAGAAGCCTCTTTCCAAAGGCTGTTGAGGTTTTGTCAATAAGTTGTAAAAGTGTTACATCAGATTTATTTCGAGAGATGACTCCTAGTTGCTCTAAAGCATTGTTTCCCAAGTAGAGGTATCGACTCTCTCCTAAAAAGATTGGGTGGTTCATCTTTGCTATTATTGCCTCATCATGCTCTATAATAAACTCAATAAGTATGGCAAGTGCTTCTGTTGTATAGGGGTGACGTTCTAAATCAAGATATTCGATAGGTGAAAGAAAAGAGTTTATTTGATAAACACGTTTAAAGAGTTCATTTTGGTAGACAATCTTACAGTGTTTTTCATTAAATGAGGTAGAGAACTGTCCAAGTTCTAAGTAAGATGAGAGCCACTCTTTATCTATCTGCTTATTTTGTAAGGTAACAATAACTTCAGCTGTATTATAGGTCTGTAAAAGGTTAAAAAGAACATCTAGTGCATAAGTTTTGTCATCTCTATTGGAGTGCATTTCATTGACAATGGTTTTTCCTGTAGTAACATCTATTGCTGCATACCCAACAGAGTAGATACCTTGGTTTTCATCAATAGTTAAAGAGACTAAGTTACTCTCTATTGCCTCTGTTTGGTATTCAAAATTAGTACCAGGAGAGATAACATTTGAGATATAACGTTGAACTTTAGGAGGAAGACCCTTCTGTTTGACCATAACTATAGTATACTTCTTGCTATTTATAAGTCGTGCAAGATAACGTTCAATAGAGACAGTAGGAACTCCTGCAAGTAGAGGATTTTTAATTGAGTTCTCAACAATGGTTTTATTTTTACGAGTTAGTTGAATGTTGAGTAGTTCAGCTATCTCTTTTGCTTTTCCAATTTTAAGTTCATCATTGTTGACCTCATAGAGTTCAAAAAAACTACCAATCTCCATTAAAATAATAGTATTTTCACCATATTTAGATTCAAAGTGTTTTTGAAGTTCAAAGTAGACTTCTGTAAGAAGTTTACCCTTTGATGCGAGAATTTTTGCAGAGGTTTCCAAGAGTTTATAGCCTAATTTTTTTTAGGCTATTTTATCATATTATGGTTATTTTCTGTTTAACGAACAATACGCTTTTGATATTTATCATATCCGTAGAGGTCATCTCTAAACTCTAGCTCTCCATCACTATTTACACCTGCTGTTAAATAGACTAAGTGAATACGCAATTTATTGTTTAGATTTAGTTGTGTTTTACGTTTTCCTTTTAAAATCTTTTTTGCTCTTTTAATGTTAATAGTTTTGTTAAATCTTGCAATAGTCTCTAAGAGCTTTTGTGGTTGTGAGAGTCGTACACAACCATGAGAGTAGGCTCTAAAAGATTTTTTAAAGAGATAACGTGTTGGTGTATCGTGAAGATATACAGAAAATCTATTTGGAAATTTAAATTTAATCTTCCCAAGTGCATTTCTAGGTCCAGGTGGTTGCATAAGTCTATAAGGGAACTTCTCTACCCCATAAAGATAATTTTCCCAATATAAGAAAGAGGTATTTACAGTAGGTGAGTTTTCATTCCAATTAAGATGTGCTTCTAGACCTTGTCTTCTTAAATAACTAGGGTCTTTAACCATATGTGGAATAACCTCTCTTCTAACAATTCCTTCTGGAACTTTCCAGTAAGGGTTAAGAACAATATAAGAGATATAGTGGCTAAAGATTGGAGTAGGGTGACGTTTGTCTCCTACTATAACCTTTAACTTCTGTTTTGTTTTATTGTCTTCAATATAGTGAAGCATAAACTCAGGGAGGTTGACAATAATATATCGTTTTTTATCTTCTCTTGGAAGCCATTTTATACGGTCAATATTAAGAAGAACTTTTTTAATTTTATCATCTACAGAGAGATTAAGTGCCTTTTGTGTACCTTTCCCTACTACACCATCTACAGCTAAACCGTGACGTTTTTGAAATTTTTTTACAGCTCTATCAAGACACTCATCAAAAAGAGCATCTTTATGAATATGTGGAATATCGCTACCATTTTCATCTTTAGAAACTATTTTGTTCTCATCACAAACAATATAATCACCAGATTGTATTAGCCGTGTACGTAGTTTTTTAACAATATCCCCACTACTTCCCAATTTTAATTTTTTAAATGGTGGTAGTCTGTCCCAACCACCATTTGCTTTAATTTTTTTTAATTTATTTAAAGCATAAATAAGTGATTGATAACCAAAATGTTTAGGAGTTATCTCTTGTATAGTTTGGTTAATATCTGGCTTTATAAGTAGTTCATCTATCTTTTGAGGAGCTTTATATTTTATCCAACTAGCATTTATATGTCTCTTTTTTAGTGCATAGAGTTTATAGCCAAACTGTTTCCATTTGATTTCACCATAAAGCGTATGAGCTAAGAAGTTACTATATAAAGAGGTAAGTTTAAGCTCTCGACGTAGTGTTTGCTCTTGTGAGGCATTAGTCTCTAAAGTTTTTTTAAGTTTAATAGAACGCTTATAGAGTAGTCCCTCTTTATTAAGGGTAGGATCTTCCTTAATAAGATTAATTAAGTTATTTGCTTTATTTTTATTGATTTTATGATTTTTTATCCATAGAGTTTGGTAATTATGTTTTTTATAGAATCTTTTTAAAAAACGTTTTTGTGGAACATTTTTTAAAATTTTAGAGGGTATTTTCATAAAAGCAATTTTTAGCTCTTCAGAAGAGTTTATATCATTATTTGCCGTAGCATTAGACGATAATGTTGCCAAAAGAAGAAAAAATAAGATTTTTTGCATAGTTGTCATTGCTCAAGTCCCTAAAGTATTTCTACCCTGAGTTCAATAAGTATGGTATTTTTTTATTGAACTTAGGTTTTGTGGACTTAGTATAGTAAAAACTTACCAATAAAACAACTTTTTTTATTAAAAAAATAAATTAATGAATAGTTCTAGTCTGTTTTGCGTCATATCCGTAAACATCGGGAAAATAATGAAGTAGTCCATCACGTTTAACTCTAGCTGTCAGATAGACAATATGCACAGGTACAGGTTGAGAAAGATTATATTGTGTCTTTGTTTTTCCTTGTAAAATACGTTTTGCACGATTGTAGTTAATATTAGGTTCATGTTTTGCAAAGGTAGCTAAAAATGCTCTAGGCTGTTCAATTCTAATACATCCATGAGAGAATGCTCTAAAACCCTTTTTAAAGTATTTTTTTGCAGGTGTATCATGAAGATATACAGCAAACTGATTTGGAAATTTAAACTTAATTTTTCCTAAAGCATTTTTATCTCCTGGTGGTTGTGAAAATTTATACTTTTTTGTCTGACCTGTTCTTAAGACTTTTGCCCAGTTCACTTTTGTACTATCTATAGGAGGACTTTTAAGTGAATAGTTTTTTCTAACTTCATAACCTCTGTCAATCAGATAGTTTGGATTTTTCATAAGATGAGGAATCATCTCTTTTTGGACAATACTATCTGGAATAAGCCAATAAGGATTAAGTACAATAAATGATATTTTATTGGAGAAGATAGGTGTATGGTGTTTTTTGTCTCCAACGACAACCCTCATGGTTAATTTCTGCTGATTGTTTTCACGGTAAAAGAGTCTAAACTCTGGAATATTAACCATTACATATCGGTCTTCTGGTTGGTCTGGAAGTCGTTTTATTCTATCCATATTAAGTAAAATTTTTTTAATCTTCCAATTAACAGATAGATTTAGCTTTTTTCTTGTAGCACTGTTTATGTTTCCTGTTTGTGCTAAACCATGACGTTTTTGAAAACGCTTAACAGCTTTTTTTAGACAATTATCATAGGTTGAGGTAATTTGTGAACAAAGATAGTCACCTTCACTTTGAAGTCTTTGTGCCAGTTGTTTTACAACCTTTCCTGAACGTCCATAGTGTAGTTGAGATGAGTTTGGAATCTTTCTCCACCCTCCTTGTGCTTGAACTTTTCTTAGTCTTGAAAGCTCTTTTTTCAACTTTCTATAGTTAAAACTACTAGGAGTAGTAATCTCTACAACATAAGAGATTCTATAGCGTAAAAGCATATCTGCTATATCGTATTTTGGAGTATTTATAACCCAATTCGCAGCTATATGATTTTTTCTTAATAAAGAGAGCTTACGTTGAAAAGACCACCAATTAATATCTCCATATATATGATGCTTCATAAATCTATAGTATAAACTTGTCAATTTTAAATCTAAATCAAGTTCATGGTCAAGTGTACGATTTTTTGTTGTTGCAATCTCTTTTTTTATTGCTCTGTACTCTTTTTTTATTGCTCCTGAATTCTCTAGTGTGTCATCTTTTTCAATATTGTTAAATAAATCATATACAGCAGCTTTTCTAATACCTTTATAATCAAACCATATAGGACGATAGCCATGACGTTGATAAACATCTTGAATAAACTCTTTATTTGAGATATGAGAGAAGGTTTGAGCTTCATTTGTAATAATTTTAGACATTAATGCTTTAATGCTCTTTTCATCATAAATTATTTGAGTAAAAGTAACACTATCGTCATAGTCTTTGTAGTTAGTACTTGCCTTTTGAAAGTTGTTATTAATAGTATTTAACCCTTCTGCTGAAGAGAGTGTAACAGCTTCAAGAACAACAGCTAAAGCAGTAGTTAGAACAATAATTAGAATATTTTTAAATAAATGCACAGGAACCTTTTTATACTCTTGAATTAATTTAAATATCAGTATATCAAAAAAAAGAATAAAAAGGGAAAAAAATTTAAATAATAATCAAAAATGTTAAATTTAATTCATCATATTTGAGTTTGAAGCATAGTGAAAATTGCTATTTACAACACGTCTTCCCCATAAAAAACGTTTTTTATAAAAAGGTTTCTTGTTAAAGTTATAGATAACTACTTTTTTTCCAGCAGAACTAGCATGAATGAAGTTACCATTTCCCAAATAGATACCAACATGACTTACTTTTCCTGTACGTTTTTTATGAGTATCAAAAAATATCATATCTCCTTTTTGAAGATTGTTAAAAGATACAAACTCTCCAACTCTTGCTTGGTCTTTTGAGACTCGTGGTATATTAATACCTACATCACGAAAAACCCATTGGGTAAAGCCAGAACAGTCAAATTTATCAGGTCCAGTTGCTCCCCAAACATAAGGAACACCTAAGAATCTTTTTGCATTGTATTCTATACTTTTTATAGTCTGATAAGGGTTTCGTTGTATAGGGTTGTTATTTCTATAAGAGATATATTCTATATCTTGTACAATATTTTTTTGAGGTATATCTTTATAGTTTTTTTTAAGTGGTTCAGAAATACCTATAATATTATATATTGATAGTTGTTGAGGTTTAGTTTTCTTTTTAAGATTGCTCTCTTTATTGGAACATGCTGAAAAAAACAGTAGTGTAGTGATAATAGTGATATTTAATAATTTTTTCTTCTTCATGTCTTTAGTATAACGAGAAAATAGGGTAGTAAGAGTGAAAAAAAAAGAGTAAAAATTATTTTTTTTTAAAATATAACTCTATAATAATAATTATTATTATATATAGTTTTTTAATTTATTTAACATGTTAATATCTATTAAATAACTCTATTAACTATTATTAGGCTATATTTCAAAAATATTCTTGACAGAAAATTGAAAATGAGATATTCTTCTAATAATGATTTGTAGAACAAAAATTAACTACCTATTTAATTTTATTTGTCAAGTTACGAAAAAAGGATACTCTTATGTTTAACAAAAAATTTGTCATTACTGCGATTGTACTACTACTATTTCTTTTAGCTGTTCTCTTTAGGGAAGAAATATGGAATAACATCTCATCTGTTGATAAAATATCTACATTGATTGAGAATGATTCAAAATCTGTAGAGTACTATAAACGTGCATGTGAACTTCAAGATGCTGAAGTTTGTAATAAGTTAGGAGATATGTATCAAAATGGTAATGAGGTCTCTGTTAATAATGAAGCAGCAGTAAAATACTATACAAAAGCTTGTGCTTTAGAAAATGGGGCAGGGTGTAATAACTTGGCTTATATGTTAAATAAGGGACGAGGTGTTGAGCGTAACAACTGGAAAGCTCTTAAACTTTACAAAAAAGCTTGTAAGTATGGTGAGATGGAAGCATGTTACAATGTTGGGGCAATGTATTTTCATGGAGAGGGTACAAAAAGAAACTACTATAATGCAGCCTACTACTTTAAAAAAGCTTGTAACAATGGTATAGGTGCAGGGTGTAATGATCTTGGATTTATGTATGAACATGGTAAATATGTAAAAAGAGATATAAAAGAGGCAATGTCTCTCTACTCTGATGCTTGTGATATGGGTGAAGCTTCAGGTTGTAACAACTTAGCTTATCTTTATGAGAGAAGAAAGCAAGATGTTAGAGCAAGAAGTTTCTATAGAAAAGCCTGTGATTTAGGTGATGCTCCAAGTTGTAACCGTTTAGAGAGTGTATTGGGTAACAAAATTAAAGCTATAGATACACAAACAGAGCTAGAAGAGGCAACAAAAGCTTGTAAACTTTCAACTAAAGGTGGAACTATGTGTTATAAAGTAGGACTCTACTATGAAAAACATGGTGAAAATGAAAAGGCAAGAGACTACTTTGAAAAAGCTTGTGATAGAGGTCAGAGTCAGAGTTGTAAACATCTAGGGGACTTGTTTAGGGGAGAGGATTAATCTCTCTTTAACCTTTAAAACTTTTAGAGCAAAGACTTTAGTCTTTGAGTGCCATAAAATGGCACTATTTCTATGAGACTAAAGTTTTCCCCCTCATTATTCTGCTTCTAAAACAGCTCCTGAACTAGCATTCGTTACTAAGGCTCTATATTGTCTTAGCCATTTACTCTTAAGAGGCTTAACCAATGGCGTAAAATTCTCTCTTCTCTTTGCAATCTCTTCATCCGATAGATTTACCTCTAAGATATATTTATCAACATCAATATGAATCTCATCTCCATCTTCAAGTAGTGCAATCATACCACCCTCAGCAGCTTCTGGACTTACATGACCAATACTAGCTCCTCTTGTTGCTCCAGAGAAACGACCATCGGTAATAAGTGCTACTTTATCTCCAAGACCCATACCCATAATAAGACTTGTTGGACTTAACATCTCTTGCATTCCCGGTCCTCCACGAGGTCCTTCATAGCGAATAACTACTACATTACCAGCTTTTACTTTTCCTGCTAAGATACCATCTATTGCCTCATCTTGTGAGTTAAAGCAGACAGCAGTTCCTGTAAATACACGTTCACCTACAATTCCTGCTGTCTTAATAACAGCTCCTTGCTCTGCTAAGTTACCATATAGAATAGCTAGTCCACCAACCTCTGAGTAAGGATTTTCTATAGTATGAATAATATCTGTATCGACAATAGACGCATTGGCAATTCTCTCTTTTAACATCTCACCTGTAATAGTAAGGTTATCTTTTAAAATATCATTACCACGTTTATTCATCTCGTGCATTACAGCACTAACTCCACCAGCTTTGTCTATATCTTGCATATGCACAGTAGTTAAACTAGGAGAAATCTTAGCAATATGTGAAACACGTTTAGAGATAGTATTAATATCACTTAAGTTAAACTCAACATCTGCCTCTTTTGCTATAGCTAACATATGAAGAACAGTATTTGAGCTTCCACCCATTGCCATATCTACTGCAAAAGCATTTCTAACCGCATTTTCATTTAAAATATTTCTTATGTTAAATTTAGAAGATTGCTCCTTGTCCATAAGTGCAATTTCACATATACGACGTGCAGCTTTTCGGTAAAGCTCTTCACGCTCTTTTGTAAGTGCTAAGATAGTTCCATTTCCTGCAAGTGCAATTCCCATTGCTTCCATAAGTGTATTCATAGAGTTTGCAGTAAACATTCCAGAACAGCTACCACCACTAGGACAGGCATTACACTCAATCTCTGTTAGCTCTGCTTCTGTTATTTCACCTGCTTCAAACTTTCCAACAGCCTCAAATGCAGTAGCAAGGTCAATAGGTTCACCATCTTTAGTATAACCCTTTGCCATTGGTCCACCAGAGACAAAAACAGTAGGAACATTAACACGTAATGCACCCATAATCATACCAGGGACAATCTTGTCACAGTTTGGAATAGCTATCATAGCGTCTAGTTTATGAGCATTCATTACAGTCTCAATGGAGTTAGCAATAATCTCACGGCTTGGAAGTGAAAACAACATTCCATCATGCCCCATAGCAATACCATCATCTACACCAATAGTGTTAAACTCAAATGGTACACACCCAGCTTTTCTAATCTCATCTTTTATAATATCTGCTACTTTATCTAAAAAGAAGTGTCCAGGGATAATCTCTATAAAAGAGTTAGCTACTCCAATAAATGGTTTGTCAAAATCTTCATCTTTTAATCCAGTTGCTCTCAAAAGAGAACGGTGAGGAGCTCGATTATGTCCTTTTTTTACTATATCACTACGCATTTTTTGTTCCTATTTAAAAATTTTGAAAAATTATACCCAAAAACCTTTACAACTAAAAAAATATTGGCTATAATCGCATTCCAATTTAAAAGCAATGGTTTCAAGAGTGAACCTGCGAGAATAGCTCAGGGGTAGAGCATAACCTTGCCAAGGTTAGGGTCGGGGGTTCGAATCCCCTTTCTCGCTCCATAGCTTTAGGTTGTGAACTATAAAATTTTAATCTTTTTGTTTTGGTGTCCAAATTTGCCCGGGTGGTGGAATTGGTAGACACAGGGGACTTAAAATCCCCCGATTATTGCAATCGTGCCGGTTCAAGTCCGGCCCCGGGCACCACGAACAATTTGTCTATAGCAGACTATGAAAAATGAAATTCCATTTTTTGTTCAAATATGGAGCCATCGCCAAGTTGGTAAGGCCGTAGATTGCAAATCTGCTATTCACCAGTTCGAGTCTGGTTGGCTCCTCCAAAACGTTAAAATTTTTTAGAAATTTATTTCATCTTTATCTTTATTTAGATAAAATTCTTTTCCAATGTCGGGAGATGTCAGAGTGGTCGAATGTGCCGGTCTTGAAAACCGGTGAGGGTAACACCTCCGGGAGTTCGAATCTCCCTCTCCCGGCCATCTTTTTTATTTAAATCTCTATCTATATATAATAATTTGCTTTTATACTCTTCTTTTATATTAAAATTTTTTCTATTTAATACTTTTATAAGTTTTATCAAAAAATCTTCAAGAAAACTCTGAACTATAAGAGATGTATGAATAGAAGAGAACGGCTAAAGAGATATTTAGTAAAAAAAGAGTCAATCAAGCCTATAATATCTGTCTAAATCTCTGGAAAGAGAAATAGACTCATAGAAAGGCAGTAGAGAATGACTAAGAGGTAAAAAAATTATAAAAGCAAAAAAATTAGAATTTAAAACAGTAGTAACCCAACAAGCAAGAATAAACTTTCAATGAGATAAAAAGAGTTACTTGAATTACTTAAGATTATGATTGTCATAGGATTTAATAATAGTGATTATAATGAAAAATTATATAAAAATAAAGAGGTTCAAGTAGATTATAGATGTGTAAATATAGAAAAAAACCGTAATATTATCAAAAAATTTATAAAGAACTATGAATTATTATAATAACTTAATAAATTTTTACTTATACTAGAAGCTCAAACTACATTAGAAAGGAAAAGGAATGAGTAATCGACGCGATTTTATGGGTATGGCACTCGGAGGGTTTACTGCTCTAGGTGGTATTGGTGCCCTCTACGCAATGAAACGAACTTGGGATCCACTTCCAAGTGTCAAAGCTGCTGGTTTTACAACCATTGACTTAAAAGATGCACAAGAGAATGTTCTTGTAACAGAGAAATGGAGAGGTAAACCTATCTTCGTTTTAAAACAGTCTAAAGAGATGGTTGAAAAAGCAAAAAAATCTGATGAGTTAAAGAGACTTATCAAGATAGGAGATGACTATTATATGGTAGCTGTAGGTCTATGTACACACCTTGGATGTATTCCAGGATATAATCCAGCTAAAGAAGGTTTTTTATGTGCTTGTCATGGTGGACAATATGATTCAACAGCTATGGTAACAAAAGCTCCACCACCAAGAGGACTAGATATCCCTCCATTTAAAATTGATGGGACAAAACTTGTACTTGGTGAAGAAGGACCTGAATATAAAAAGATGTTGGCTGATGGCACAACACTAAAAGTATAGGGAGGGGTTATATGGCACATTTTGAAAAAGCAAACAGCTTAAACGAGTGGTTAGATCAGCGTATTGGGATAAATACCCTTAAAAAAGTAATGCAATCTGAATATTGGATTCCCAAAAATATTAACTTCTTATGGGCAATGGGAATGGTTCTTGCTGCTACATTTGGTATCCTTTTGATTTCAGGAATTTTCCTATTGATGTATTATCAACCAAATACAAATTTGGCATTTGATAGTGTAAACTATACAATTATGACAGAAGTTGGGTATGGTTGGTTGTGGAGACACATTCATGGTGTTGGTGCATCTTTAGTCTTCTTAATCATTTATATTCACATGTTTACAGGTATCTACTATGGTTCATATAAAAGAGGTAGAGAGCTTATCTGGATTTCAGGTATGTTACTATTTGTACTCTTTTCTGCTGAAGCATTCTCTGGATATATGTTACCATGGGGTCAAATGAGTTACTGGGCTGGTATGGTTATTACAAACTTATTCTCTGGTGGTTCACTACATGCTGATGGTTTAGTTGAGTGGATTAGAGGTGACTACGTTCCAGGTCAAGCTTTCCTTGGTCGTTTCTTTATGCTTCATGTACTTCTTATGCCGTTAGCGATTAT
>JALWMP010000096.1 GCA_026996165.1 Campylobacteraceae bacterium | reverse complement strand
ATAAAAGAGTTTTTTAAAATGGGAGCTTATGCAGGAATTGTTTTGCAACTCTTCTTACTTGGAACATTTCTCTATGGTATACAACTAAAAGCGATTAAAAAGAGCCTTTATATAACTGTTCTATCTCAAAAGTTTATTATTATCCCTTTAGCAACAGCATTTATACTTAGCTTTAGCAATCTATCACCTTTAGTACAAGGGGTTATATTTATGGAGATGATGGTTCCTCTTGCTGTTGCCAATATAAACCTTGCTTCTCTTTATAATTGTAAACCTCAAGAGGTAACAGGGCTTATTTTGGTTAGTACTTTGATGTTTGTGCCTATTTTGTTTGTGTTATCTGAGATTATTGGGAGGTTTTATTTATAATTTATTGGTCGTAAGAAGAGGGGCAGACACAGAGGTCGCCCCTACATGCGTTTATATGTTTTTCAAATTTAATTTTATGGTGAATTTTTAGGAATATATCCACAAAAAATATTTTTGTAACATTAACAACCTGTAGGGGCGACCTCCGTGTCTGCCCCTATTGGCATACCAAAACATCTAAAATCCAAAATACCTAATAGAAGCAAACCCCAAAGCCCCACTATCTCTACAAGCCTCTATCTGCTCACTACCCACAATTCCACCTAAAGCAATAACTCCAATAGATAGCTTAGAGACAACTCTTTTAAGCTCCCCTATCCCTTTAGGCTTACCCTTATTTGGTGTATTAAAAATAGGACTAAAGGTTACCAAATCTGCCCCTAACTTTTGAGCCTCTAATGCCTCATCTAAACTATGAGCACTTACAACTACAAAGAGTCCTAAATCTTTTGCCTTTTTAATATCTGAAAACTGCAAAGAGGTCAAGTGAACACCATCTGCTTTTAATTTATGAGCTAACTCATAATTGCTATGTAGTAAGATTTTAGAGAAGTTATATTTTTTAGCTTCTGCAATAAATAGAGAGGCATTTTTTTGATACTCTGTAGTTGACTTATCACGATATACAATCATATCTGCCTTTTGAGCAAAACGTTGTAAATCAGAACTTAAAGAGTCAAAGTTTAAAGTGGTAGGGTTAGTAATAGCATAGGCTATCATAACTCTTTTTGTTCTACTAATTTTTCAAGTAGTTTAGTCTGTTTTTTTAGCTCATCTAACTTCTCTTGACGCATAATAAAATACTCAATCAGAAGCACTAAAAAAAGACCTGGAATAGCCCCTAGAAATGAACCAAATATAGAGTAGAAAATACCAACATGTAAAAATAGGTAGAAGAAAATAACAGCACCCATAAAGGCAAAAGCCCAAGAAGCACCCAGTAGAAAATTTATAAGAAGAGACAAAAGAGGAGATGAAAGTTTCAATATATTTACCTTTTGTCCAAAAAAGAAGACCTAGTGGTCTTCTTCCATTGCTACTGCACCTGCAAGGTACACGTAGATAAGAATCATAAACACGAATGTTTGTAACAGTGCAGAGAATGTAAGTAACAGATATGCTGGTAGTGGAGCAAAGTATGGAACTAACATTAGAAGTACCCACAAGAATAGGTCATCACCTTTAATGTTACCAAAAAGACGGAAACTAAGTGAGATAATTCTTGAAATATGAGAGACAATCTCAATAGGGAACATCAAAGGAGCAAGTAGAGGTACTGGTCCCATAAAGTGTGCAAAGTATTTTTTAACACCATTTACTCTAATACCCTCGTAATTGTAGTAGATAAATACTACAAGTGCTAATGGTAAAGTAATATTAATATTTGAAGTTGGAGACTCAAAACCAGGAATAATACCAATAACGTTTGAGATTAATATAAAAAGTCCAACAGTTAAAACAAGTGGTAAGTATTGTCTAGCTTTCTCTTCACCAATAGTATCTTTACCCATAGCTATTGTACCCTCTATAAAAGCCTCCATAAAGTTTTGAGCTCCTGTTGGTACTGCTCTTATTGTTGATGTCGCATATTTAGCAAGTAGTAAGATAAGCCCTGCTACTAAGATTAAGTGTGCTACAACCATAGCTGTTCCGTGCCCAGTAAAAGCACCTAAAAAAGTCCATACACCTTCCATTTATCCATCCTGTGTTACAAAATAATTTTGGGGATTATAGCTTAGAAAGGCTTAGTTTTTCGTTATGGTTACGATAATTAAAGGTTAATTGTAAAAGATAGAAACATAAGAGAGAGTTTGAGTATTTTAGTGACATACTAAAAGTGAAAGTTCTCTCCTAAATAGTACTTAATAACATTTGGATCTTTTTTAATCTCTTCACTTGTTCCACTTGCTAACATCTCACCTGAACGCATAACATAAGCACGGTCACAAATGCCCAAAGTCTCACGCACATTATGGTCGGTAATAAGTACACCCATATTTAACTTAATAAGCTCTCTAATAATTCCTTGAATATCTTCAACAGCTATAGGGTCAACCCCTGCAAAGGGTTCATCAAGAAGTAGAAACTTTGGTTCAGCTACCAAGGCACGAGCTATCTCAACGCGTCGTCTCTCTCCACCTGAAAGTTGAATACCATAGCGTTTACGAATAGGTTCAATATTAAATAGGTTCAAAAGATTCTCTATACGTTCAGAGGCTACTTTAGAGTCAAGCTTCATCGCCTCGGCAGCCATTAAGAGATTATCTTCGACAGTTAAATCTTTAAATACACTCGCCTCTTGTGGTAGATACCCAATTCCAAGTCTTGCACGAGTACTTAAAGGCATTTTAGTTACCTCATCACTATCTATAAATACAGAACCAGAGGTGGCATCGGTCAATCCACATATCATATAGAAAGAGGTTGTCTTTCCTGCCCCATTTGGTCCTAGCAATCCAACAATCTCACGAGAGGAGACCTTTACAGAGACATCATGAACAATAGTTGTCTTTTTAATAGTCTTAGAGAGGTGTTTAGCTTCGAGTGTATGTAGAGTATGCATCAATTTTTTTCTATCCTATATATTCTTTTCTCTTCAAAAGGCTCAATGGTTACAGTAAAGACATCATAACCTGCACCTAGTAAAAAGCTCTTAAGAGATTCATCGCCCCATTCTACCATGTGCCACCCCTCTTTGTCAAACTCTTCAAAGAGTCCTAGCTCCATAAACTCATCATTTTCTATTCGGTAGAGGTCATAATGGAATAGATTTTCATCGTAACACTGTTGCAATGAAAAGGTAGGAGATGTCACTTCACTCTCAATCCCTTTTGCCTTTGCTATAGCTTTTGTTAAGGTGGTTTTTCCTGATGCTAAATCTCCTGTCAAAAAGACAATAGCAGAGGTTGGTAGAAGCTCATTTAAGTATTTAACAACTTTATCTATCTCATTTAATGAGGCTATAATTTTTTTCATAACTTTGACCCTATTTTTTAAATTTTGTATTTTAATATAATTTACCGATACAACACCTTAGGCAAAAAATATTAAAATATATATTAAATTTTAAATTTAAGTTCTAATTAATATAAAATCTATTATAATCCGTTCAGAAAGTATAAGAGAACCTTGCAATGTGCATAGTGTATCGCTATGTTTGTATAGAGTCTAACAAAGCGTTATTAACCTATTCTTTACTATTACAAATAGCACTACTATACGCATATTTCGTAGTGGTTTTGTAAAAACAAATAGTGCGTATAGTAGTGCTATTTGTGTCGAGTTGAATAGGCTAATATTTGAATCAACGAAGACTCTTATACTTTTTAACTCTCCAAATACTTCATTAAAAATCAAACACTTTTAAAAATTAGGAATATATATAT
>JALWMP010000095.1 GCA_026996165.1 Campylobacteraceae bacterium | reverse complement strand
CGGTAACTATCTTTTTAACAATACCAAACTTGTTATACTCTTTCATAGACCCACTCGCATCTAAAATAAGTGAAATCTCATACCCTTTATCATTTTTAATCACCACATCATCTTGCTTAACAGGACTCGCCATTGCAACTACCAATGCTACAAAAGCCAAAGTTTTAAGTGTGGTCAAGAACCATTGACTCTTTTGAACTGCCTTTTGAAGCATGGGCATATTTGGAAAATATATCGAAATCCCTTTTGGGCGACACCACTTGCTACAGACAAAAAAGAGAAGCAACAAAAGAAAAGCTAAAGGGTACTCAAATGTAAAGTTACTCATCTCAATCCTTTAATAAACTGCTCTATCTCTGCTTTAACACCCTCATCAAGTGGGGGTACATCTCTTTTATATTTATAAATCTCTAACTCTTTTTTAATCTTTTCAAAATCTTCTTGATTTTTATCATTAACAAAGAGTTCACCATCTGCCTCAAAAGTATAGACTACCTCTTTTGGGTTGCCATAGTCTAAATTTTGTAACTTCTCAAGTGCTATCTCTTTAGCTGTTGGCTTTTTACGTCTTCGTCTTCTATTTTTGAAAAGGTAGAGTGCCACACCAAGGAGTAATAATACTACGACAATGAGAGTTATCAACATTGCCAAGCTATGCTCTTGCACCTCTACCACATCTTTTATATCTCGTAACCCTTCCATGGCTATCCTTTTAATAAAGAGTCATTCAGCTCCTCTTTACAAGCCATTATCTTCTTAATCTTTTCTTTACTACTATTCATACTTCTTATAAATCCTTTATTAAAATTTTTACAATTATAAAACTAATCTATTAATGCTTAGTAAATCATTATAAAAAATTTATTAATAAATTGTTAATGATTGTTATGTGGAAATATTATATTGTAAGATTTTTTTTTCATTTGCTACTTTGGTGGCATTTTATTTTAATTTAAAAATATTTTTAACTTTAACTACGGCTAGATTTATATCTCATCTCTTTCTAGTTTACTGGAATGGGTATATTATGTTAAAATAGAGAATGAAAAAATTTTTTTTAGTAGTTATCCTTTTACTCTTTTTGGCTTGTGCAACAAAAATTCCTATTACTTGGCAAAAACGCATTGTAGAGAATCAAGTCAAACCTTTAAATCTTGTCTATCAAGAGTATGGACTTAAACATAACCAAACTATGCTCTTTTTACATGGTTTTGGAGAGAGCAAAGAGACATGGCGTTTTATAGTTCCTGCTCTTGCTCAAAAGTATCATCTAATTCTGCTTGACCTAAAAGGTTTTGGAGTCTCACCAAAAACAGACGATGACAAATACTCTGTCTATGACCAAGCTCTCTATGTTAAAAATTTTATTGAGCAACACCATCTAAATCATCTCACTATAGTTGGTCGTTCATTTGGTGGAGGTGTGGCTCTTGTTTTAGCACTTATGCAGACAAAAAAACTTATGAAATCAACACTAAAAAAAATAGTTCTTATTGACAGTATGGCATACAATCAATCCCTACCCTCAATGCTACGAGATTTAAAAACACCTCTCATTGGTTACTTAGGTATTCACCTACTAAGCAACCACTATATGGCACTAGAAGCCTACAAATATGCCTTTTGGAATGATGACAAAATACCCAAATCAAGTGTAGACTACTCAGCAAGTATAATGGCTCAACCTATGGCAAAATATGCCTACTTAAAAACGGTTCATAACCTTATACCTGATGATGTGCAGAGCATAGAGCATGAATACCAAAAAATTAAGCTTCCTACTCTTATTATATGGGGTAGAGATGATGTATCTATTCATGTAGACAAAGCCTATAGACTTCATAGAGATTTAAAAAACAGTCAACTTGTTATCTTGCCTCGTGTAGGACACATGCCTCAAGAGGAAGCTCCTCAAAAAGTAGTTAATGCTATTTTAAAATTTATGGAAGAGATTCCACCACATTAAAACTAAAAGGAGTCCAATAACTCATACCAATATTTGCCTCTCTAAGTCTATCTCCACTCCAAGTGTTGCAAGTATTTATGGCATTATAGACTCTATTAGAACTATAAAAGGCATCATCTCTACCAAACCCTTTAGCCTCATAGTATGGCACTTTAGAAAACTCTCTTTTTAATATCTGCTCTAAAGAGTCAAACTGCTTTTGAGTTAATACTACCTCTTTTGTTTGATAGTAGTCAATATCTCTATAATATGCAACATGAAGAAGTGATGGAGTATTTAAAAAGAGAGCTTTTAGTGCAGTTGATAGTTTTAGATCGTCCCACGTGGGTGTATTTAAGTAGGTCTCTTTATCACCCCAACCAAAAGCTAAGTAGCCTATTTTTCGACCTTGAACAACTTGTGGTAGAAATCTGTTCCAATCTACTTTAGAGGTTTCAAGGTTAAAAACAATATCGCTGTGCATTGAGTTGTAAAGAATATAGATTTTTTGAGTTTTTGAGCTATTAGTTATTGAGCCTTTTGAAGAGAAAATCATAAAAATATAAGAGACTCCTACATAGAAAAATGGAACTAAAGTTAAAAAGAGAAATAGTTTTAAAATCTTTTTTATGCCTCTCAAAAACGCACTCCTCTATTTTATTTTTTTAAAGTATATCCTTTTTTTGTTCTTTTTAAAAATTCTCGTTATAATCGACCAAAAAAAGAGATTGAAAATGAGATACTTAATATTGCTCTTAACACCTCTACTGCTTTTTTCTAAAGTTCACTATGCAAAAGTAGAACCTTTAGAGAGTATTAACCTAAAATCAGCTGTTTCAGCACAAGTTATAATGGCAAAAATAGATTTAGAGGGAACAAAAGTTCATAACAATACTATTATAAAGCTAGATGACAAACTAGATAAAATCAAACTCTCCTCTAGTAGAGCATCTCTTAAACTTATAGATAGCATGATAGCAACCAATCATAAAATTTTATCAGCACTTAAAGAGTCACTAGAGAAACAAAAAGCCTACTATTCACGTATTTTAAATGTAGCCTCTGCTTCTAAAACTCAAAAAGACAACGCCTTCTATGCCTTTACAAATGCCAAAACTCAATACTTTAGCACTAAAGAGAAAATAGACTCACTCAAAAAACAGAAACTTGACTTGCAATTTGAGATAGCAAGACTTAAAGATAGTATTAGTAAAAAAACTATTACCATTCACAATAAATTTTTAGATAAACTTCTTGTTCATAAAGGTGATTTTGTTAATATGGGGACACCATTAGCCCAGATTAAAGATTTGACCTCTGCTAAGTTGGTACTCTTTTTAGAGGCAGATGAGTTAAAAGATATAAAAAAGAAAACTATCTATATAAATGATAAAGAGACAAAATATAAAATCTCTAAGATTTGGTTAGTAGCAGATAAGAAGTTTATATCATCTTATCGTACAGAGATTATTATTAGAAATCCAAAAGAGAGTTTCTCTAAACTATTAAAAGTGGAGTTAAAATGAGCAAAATAAAAACAACTTGTGGACTAGACTGCCCTGATGCTTGTGGTATTGTGATAAAAAATACAAAGATAGAAGCCGACAGTTCCCACCCTACTTCAAATGGTACTTTGTGTTCGTTACTAAATAAATATATATTAGAAGAGCCACGTATTAAAAAGGCTCGTGTTAATGGTAAAGAAGTAGGCTTAGATGAGGCACTAAAAGCTACAGAAAAGGCACTAAAAGCTCCTTCTAAATTACTATGGAGAGGTTCAGGGAACTTTGGGGTAATGCAAGAGATTACCAATTTGCTATTTGAAAAGATAG
>JALWMP010000094.1 GCA_026996165.1 Campylobacteraceae bacterium | reverse complement strand
CAGCTAACTTTGCACATAGACTCTTAGCCAACAAAGAGGTAAAAAGGGTTGTTGTTATTGGTCCTAGTCACCATGTCTACTTTAAAGGAGTTAGTGGTTCATTTTTTGAGAGCTACGAAACCCCACTAGGAGAGATTGCAATAGATAAAGATTACCTAGATGTAATGCAGAAGCTATTTAATATAGGCTTTATTCCAAAAGCCCATAAGTTAGAACACTCAACAGAGACACAGATGCCTTTTATAAAGCACTATCAACCAAAGGCAGAGGTTATAGAGTTGATTTATGGTGAGGTTGACTTTCAAGAGGTAGCAAAGATTGCAAGTTGGCTACTAGAAGATAACTCAACAGCTGTTGTCATTAGTAGTGACTTAAGTCATTTTCATAGTGAAGAAGATGCCTACGCTTTAGATGGTATCTGTATCAATGGAATTGAAAAGCTAGACAATAACATCTTAAATTTAGGTTGTGAAGCGTGTGGAATTGTAGGTGTAAAAGCATTGGTTCAAAGTGCAAAAGAGCATAATCTCAAAACTACAATTTTAGACTACAGAACAAGTGCTGATGTCTCAGGAGACAAAGAGCGTGTTGTTGGGTATTTGAGTGTAGGGTTTACAAAGTAAATTTTTATCTCCCTTTTGTAACCATTTGGTAACATTTTTGTTATAAACTTACAAAATTAAAAAAATCAAGAGGGAGATTTACCTTATGAACAATCTTTTAAAAACACTACTCGGTGCAGGGTTTGCTGTTGGCGTTGCCTATTATGTTCACACAGTATTTGGAGGCGTAGCACATTCAGGGTTCTTAATGATAGCTGCAATCTTTGGTGCTTACATGGCAATGAATATTGGAGCAAATGATGTTGCTAACAATGTAGGACCAGCTGTTGGTGCAGGAGCATTAAGCATTGGTGGGGCTGTTATTATTGCCTCTATCTTTGAAGCAAGTGGTTCATTACTTGCAGGTGGAGATGTTGTTGGAACTATAAAAAAAGGTATTATTGACCCTATAGCTTTTTCAGGTGACCCAATGATGTTTGTCTACGCTATGGCTGCTGCTCTTTTAGCTGCTGCTATGTGGCTAACTTTAGCAACAGCTCTTAAAGCACCTGTTTCTACTACACACTCTATTGTTGGTGGTGTTATGGGTGCAGGAATTGCTGCTGGTGGTTTTGCCATTGTATCTTGGGGAACTATGGGTAAGATTGCTGCTTCTTGGGTTATCTCTCCTGTTCTTGGTGGGCTTATTGCTGCTGGTTTCCTATATATTATCAAGTCTCAAATTCTATATAAAGATGATAGACTAGATGCAGCTAAAAAAATGGTACCTATTTTAGTTTCTATTATGGCATGGGCATTTTTGACATATCTTACACTAAAAGGGTTTAAACATATTTGGAAAGATGTTTTAGAGTTTTTACCTTTCTTGCCAGAGACTAAAAAACCAACTATTGGTGTTGCAGCTTCATTTGGTCTTATTGGGGCTATTATAACTTATGTTCTTGTTAAACCTAGAATTAGCTCAAAGATTGGAAACCTTGAAAATGATAGAAGTGCTATTAACACACTATTTACCATTCCTCTTATCTTTGCTGCGGCTATGTTAAGTTTTGCGCATGGTGCAAATGATGTTGCTAATGCAGTAGGCCCTCTAGCTGCTATTTATGATGCACTATCTCATGCTACTATCTCTGCTAAAGCTTCTATTCCTCTATGGGTTATGGTTACAGGTGGTGTTGGTATCTCTGTTGGTCTTACTCTCTTTGGTCCAAGACTTATTAAAACTGTTGGTTCAGAGATTACAGAGCTAGACCCTATGAGAGCCTTCTCTATTATGATGGCTGCAGCTATTACTGTTGTTATTGCTTCTCAACTTGGACTTCCTGTGTCATCTACACACATTGCTGTTGGTGGTGTATTTGGTGTTGGTTTCTTAAGAGAGTGGTTAGATAGAAAAGGAACTGATGAGAAGCGTGTTGCACTAGAGAAACAACGAGAAAAGGTACAAGCACTCAAAGATGAATTAGACCATACAGATAATGCTGAGCATAAACTAAAGTTATATGAGACGATTAAATATGAAAAGAAAAAGACAAAAGCTTTAAAAAGAGCTGTTAAAGAGACCTATGTTAAACGTGGTATGGTCAATAAAATTATAGCTGCTTGGATTATTACTGTTCCTGCTGCGGCTGTACTTTCTGCTATTATCTTCTTCTTTATCAAAGGTATTGGAGCATAATATTTAAGACAAGGTATTCCTTGTCTTTAAAAAATCTGCTATACTTTCTGTATGAAAAATCAAAACTCTTCCATTGAAATTGTTATTATTGAAGATGAAGATGATATTTTAGAACTACTAGAGTATCACCTTCAAAAAGCAGGATTTGAGACTATTGGTTTTAACTCAACTCATAAAGTTGAACAGTTTTTAGAAGAGGAGAATCCATCTTTACTTATTGTAGATAGAAATCTACCATTGGTTGAAGGCTCTGAATTTGTAGCCGAGATGAGAGAAAAAGGCTATGATATACCTGTTATTTTTCTAACAGCTAAAGATAGTGACCAAGCTATAGATGAGGGTTATCTTCGTGGTGCTGATGATTACATTACTAAACCTTTTAGAATGCAAGAACTAATACACCGTATAAAAGCTATTTTAAGACGTACAGGGGCAATTCAACAAACAAAACTAAAGTATCGTGACCTACTATTAGATATGGAAGCACAACTACTTTTTATTGAAAACAAACCTGTAAAACTTACTAAAATGGAATTTAATCTACTCTATACCTTTATGAAAAACCCTAACAAAGCACTTCAAAGAGAATTTTTAATTGATGAGATTTCAGAAGAGTCACAAGGAAAGACCATTAATGTTGCAATTAATCGTCTAAAAAATAAAATAGACCCTGATGGAACTAAAAAATATATTAGCTCGGTTTGGGGTGTAGGCTACAAACTAAACTAAAAACCTCATCTTAATAGTCAATAGATGAGATAAGCCCATCAATATCATTAACTTTTGTACTCCACAAACTAATTGGTTTGGTTAATTTAGAGGCATCTATAGGCTTAACTTTTTGACCTACTAACTTCTCTACTACTTGAGAAAACAACTCATCTGATAAGCCATAAAAAAGTCGAAGCTCTTTATTGTCTGTTTGCAACATAAACATATTGACTCTTTGATTATCAGACAGAGTTAACTGTAGTGCCTCTAGTCCATTTTTACTAAAGACCAAATTACGTTTTTTAACATTAAAAAGTTTATCAATAATCTCTTTTGGATTATAGTTAAACTCATACAATCCATCAATTATCGCTACTTCAAAAAATAGTTTTTCATTATTACGTTTTAAGCTATACTGTTTTATCTCTACATTTGAAAATTTTAAAATATTCTCTTTTATATCATCATATGAGATATTAACATCTTGCATTTCTACCTTGATAGTTACCATATTTGGAGTTAAGTCTAATTTACTCTGCTTATAAAAGTAACTAAAGGCATAAATAACTACTGCTAGTATGATTAGTATTATTATATTTTTTAACATAAAAAATTATATCATAACTTTCTAAAAAGTAACTCCAACAACAAAACGTAACTTATTTGAGTCAACTACATCTCTATTGTAAATCCACTCTACACTAAAAGGTAATAGTAGCTTATGAATAAAAAGTAAATCAAACTCTGCTCCTAATATTGTTTCGTTATAAGTTTGTGATTTTTTTTGTGAAAAATCAATATCGTATCTACGCTGTTTAACATATAGTGTCTCTCGTTGCAAAGATAGAGGAAAAGAGTAGAAGTATAGTGAGCCATCAAAGACCTTAGAGAGAGATAGCTCTGCCATCTTTACCTCTTGAGCATAGAGTTTAAAACTAAAACTAGGAATATCTAAAGTTGCTAAATCTGACTCTATAGAGCTAAATGAATCATCTAACTCTATTCCCTTTTCATCAAAAGAATCAACATCATCACTTTTTAAGTATCTGCCTTCTACTCCAATATAACTTTGATATGCTAAATCGTGTTTAAAAGTGTATCTTGCTCCATACATACTATTTTCTCTATCTTTACTCATAAAGAGATTTAGACTATTTAGAGAGTTTGCATATTTACTAAAACCATATTGCTTTTTATTCATCATATCAAAAGAGAGAGTTAAAGGCTCTCTAAAGATATTATCGTACGGTTTAGAGTAAGCTAAAGTTGAAGAGAGATTCCAATAGCCCTGCTCTAACCAAGGGTAGATTGCATATAGGTCATATCCACTATCTCTATAGTTACTATAATAGTTACTATTTTTTAATACTCTATAGTAAGATGCTCCAAAATTTAACCTAAAAGCAGAGTTGGTATAGGTAGCTCCTAAAATATCTCTAATTTTATTGTGTGAACCAACGATAGAGAGTTGATTTTGCAATAGAGGGTCACTAAAGTTTACTAAAGCATCAACTCCAAAACCATTAAAATCGCTATATGAAAAGAGTGGAGACCAAGAGCTATACTCTAAACTTCTTAAAGGAGTATATGAGTTAGACTTTAAAGTAGATACTAGCTCTTTACTAAAAGGTTTAAGGGTTAAAGAGTTCTCTTTTTTAATACCTTCAACTTGTTGAACATATATACTACTCTTTTTAAATAAACCTATGTTTACTATCTTATAGCTATATCCATCTGCCTCAATAGAAACAGCTAATGCTTTTTTATTATCTAAAAGCTTAAAATCAATAATATTGTCAGCATCATTTACACGCTCAATCTCTCCATTGGCAAATCTATAAATAGTAGAGCCATGTTCGCTAGAGCCTATAAAGTAGATACCCCCTTGCTTATCAACATCAACAACAAATCCATAATGTCCCTTAAAAGAGTAGAGTACTGTTTTGTTTTTAAAGAGAGTCCGTTTTTCACCATCTTGTTTAAAGTAGTAGAGGTCATCTTTGTCTACATGAACAGAGGAGTAACTTGTGGTATAGAACTTATCATCTACATAAACTTTGGGAGCTTCCAATGAACTTTTTACATCTACATAGACCTCTTTACCACTCTTGGTATAGCCTTGAATAGCTTTTCCATCTGTTCCCTCTTTTAAAAATCCACTACTATCAAAGAGACCCATCTCTATCTTAACAGGAGATGTCTTCTCTGAACTTTGAGTATAATACTCACCATTAACCTTAAAAACTTCTCCCTCTCTAAAACTATAGGAAATAGAGCTAACTTTTCTAGTTTTTCTATCTATTTTTAAAAGTTTAGGCTCTGATTTTCTATCACCTATAAGTGTATATATCTCTTTACTATCTCCATTGAGAGGAACAAACATCTTACTTGTTGCTACTACTTCTCCTTTAAGCTCTTTTGCTAAAGCGTGTTTCTCTTTTATCTCATCTGAAAACTCCTTTAGCAACAGCTCAAAACTCTTACCAAACTGCTTTTTAAAGATACTATTAGTAAAAAAAGGAAAAGCTTGAGTTGCATAACGTTTAAAGTAGCCATTAACCCTTTTAACTCCATAACGCTTTACTAAGAACTGTTGAAAAAATCCACCTACTAAATAGAAGTGTTCACTATATGGGAACTCTAATGTTGAGTTATACATAAGCTCTGGCTTAATCTTACCTGCCTTTGCCAATGCTACCACTTCAGCTAAAGCATAACCAGAAAAGAGTCGTCCACCATTGCCAAAATGCGACTCATTCATAACTGCATTTCCCTCTAAAATAAATGAACTCTCTGTTATATTAGGTATTGGAAATATTGGTAAAAAAGATAAAAAAGTTACAGGAGAATTTCCAAAGAGATTGTATCCTATCTTTGAAAGGCTATTCTCTTTTGGATTTAATTGAAAGTTATGAGCTGTCTCATGAATAATCAGAGTCTTAAGCCAAGAGGAGAAACAAAAGTAGTCAATATATGATGCCCCTGCTCCATAAAATAGTTGCATATTAAATGGAATTTGAGTAGAAAAGCCATTAGCAATTTGGTTATTGGAGGTAGCTAAACCAACACGAAGTCTATCATCTAAAGCAAAACCAAACTCTTTTTCATAACTCTTTATAACCTTTTTCTGATACTCTCTTATATCTGAAAGGGACTCTTTATACTCTTTTCCATATATATAGCTTATCTCATCTTCTACACTTACTTCATAATCATCAGGAACAACTACTCCTGCTATAGCTTTTGAGAGTAGTAAAAGAGTAACTAAAGTAAACTTTTTAAACATTCTAAATTCTAAATCCCATGCTCTTAGTCCCTTCAAAACTAGCACCTAACTCTTTTTCTATCTCCTCTAAAAAATCTTGCATAGTAAAGACACTCTCTTCTCGTACGGCAACCTTATAGGCTGTATTTCTAACAATCAAATCTATCTGCCCACCTGTTAACTCATAACGTGCCAACTCATCAACCTCAAATCCCTCTTCATAGTCAGCCTTTTCAGGCAACATAAAATGCCATAGACGTTTACGCTGTCTCTTTCCTGGTTTTTTAAACTCTATCTTGTAATTAAATCGTCTTGAAAAAGCTTTATCAATATTATCTAATAGATTTGTTGTTGCAATTAAAATTCCTTCAAACTTCTCTATCTGCTCTAAGAAGATATTTTGCATCTGGTTGTGCATCTTATCGGCTGAGCTACCTGCTCCTTGAGTTCGGGAGCTTAAAAATTGGTCAGCCTCATTTAGAAGTAAAATAGGGTCTACTTTAGCTTTTTTGCTTAGTAATTTAAAGTCATCAAAAATCTTACGAACATTCTTTTCACTCTCTCCCACATACATAGACAAAATCTTAGAGCAGTCAAAACTTAAAATTGGGCGTTTAAGTGTCTTAGCTAGACTAACAGCCGTCATAGTTTTACCTGTTCCTGGGTGACCATAAAAGATAATCTTTGCATCAATCCCTTTTCTTTTGTCTCTAATTCCCCACTCTTTTAACTTAGCAAATACATCTTTGTCTACTTGTTTAATAAGAGTATTTAAAACCTCTCTAGTCTTTGGGTGAAGTACAACATCATTTAAATCAGTAGTAGGAGTAAGATACTCAAACAAATCTTGCTCCTCTACTAACTTATCGAGCTTTAGTTTAGTTACTTTTTTCTTTTTGTTAGGGTGAATAATCTTCTGTAAAATCTCCTCTTGTATATAAAAGGAGCGAGAGATACCACCAAACATATTAAGTATCTCCTCATAGTCAATAATATTATCATTAATAAGACGTGAACCATCTTCTAACAAGGCACGGTTGCGAATCTTATCATACTCATCTACAGAGATAAGCTCAATAAGAGTATTCATATCTCTTAGTTGCCCTTCACCTCCAGCATACTCCTCTTTTAGAAGTGCTAAAAAGATTTTCTTCTCACGTTCATCAAACTCTTTCTCTTTAAAGAACTCCTCAACTACAATCGGTTCTTTGGTAATTTTAAGTCTCTCAACAATCCGTTGAGTAAGAAGTGCTAACTTACTTTTAAGTCTTCCTATGCTTAAAGATGTCTCCAAAAAACCCTGTTTAGAGGCTGACATTTGAAAAAGTAAATCAATTACATCAAACTGGTCTTGTAGATACTCTAAGTGGTCTGTATAGGGTTTAATATCAGGTAGAGAAATCTCTAGTGACCCCTCCTCTAAAAGACGAAGAAGACTCATAGTAGGAGCAACAGAGGTGTTTAAAATCTCTAGTTTAGATACCTCCTGTACCTTTATCTGTCCAAAACTAATTTGAACAATCCAACCCATATCCATTAGCTTTTTGATAACAGTAAGATGATTTAGGTAGTCATATCCCTCATACTCAAAGTTATCTTGCAATATATCCAATACTGCTGTCTCTTCTATACCTTTAACAAAACGTCTACAGATATATTGTAAAATTTTTGCCTCTTGACGGTTACACTTTAAGTGAGGGAAGATTTTTGCCTTGGTAACATTTTTGGCTTCAATAAAATTAATAAGATATTTCAAAATCTATTCCTAAATAGTAATTTAGTCTATTATAACAGAAATAATGTAGTTTTTAGAAGTTTTTATCATTGAAAGATATTGGCGACAACTCTTAACCGTCTCATTTTTATGAGTGTTTAGGGAAATAGGGAGGAAAGTAATATGAAGTTAAAAGTTATCGTATGAGAGCCGAATCAAAAAAAGGGAAAAATAATACGACTCTCATGACAGTATTATAACATCAAAACTTATATTTTTTGCAAAAAAACAGATATTTCTTAAAATATTTTTAAAATTTAAATCTTATTTTACAAAGCAAAGCACCATCTGTTATTTAAACTATTAATTCTATTTTTTCTAGTTTTTAAATGTTTAAATAGCTATTTTATGGGCTTTAGAATTTTTAATTTATGAATAAAGATAATTAATCTGTAATAAAAAATCTTCTTAACTCTTTAACTTCTATTCCTTGCTGAACAAAATAGTCATGCCAAAGATTTTTAACAGCATTAATCAACTCCATACTATGTCGTCTACGCTCTATTACATACATATGTACTGTTACTTTTGCTTTAGTTGGCAAAGGATACTCCTTTATTAACTCTTTTACAGAGGGGAGTCTCTCTTTATAGAAGCTAAACTTATGTCCATTTTCCATAAAATCACTAACTATATATATTTCAGCTCTTCTACTCTTAATATCATCAAAAATAGTAGTTACAGTCTCAAAAATAGGAGAGGTTTGTGCTGTACCTGATTTACTTAAAAGAGTAGTAATATTAAAAAGAGGCTTTTCAAATGCTGAAATAAACTTAGCTCTAATATCTCTACAGTTCTCATAAAGAGCATTACAGTCAGCTTCACTACCTGGACTACACTTGTCAAAGATTTTTTTGACTCTTGTCTCCTTACCTTTACTTCCAGATAGAGATAAGATATTTAGACGACTATTTACAGGTATATCCTCTCCAATATGTGAAAGCCACTCCTCTATTCTATCTACATTAGCTCTACTCCATTTGTCACTTTTGTCTATTAAAACTACTCTCTCTAATGGAGTTGGTTCATTTTTTAAACACATAGTTTTTTTATCAATGTTATAAGACTTTGGAGTTAGCTTATATGCAACAACAAATCCTAAAATTCCCAAAAGAACCAATATTATAATAATCAATATACCCTTTATATCATCTCTACTCACAACTCTATCTCCCTATTTTTTTTAACTTGTTTAATTACCTTTTCAATATATTCATTCTCTAAATATTTCTCTTTCATCTCTTCTAACCTATGTTCAAATATCTCTTGATTTGCATAAAAGCTATCTATCTGCTCATTAATACTATTTAACTCTCGCTCTATCAACAATTTAATATTTAAAAGCATATTAATATTGAGCTTATTTAGTCTATTATCCAATATCTTTTTATAGTCAAAGGTATCATCTTCCCCATGAAAAGACTCTACTCCTAAACGATAGTCTACCAAAATTTCTCTTCCTGTCTGAAAAGCTTTGTTATAGTAGCTTCTATATGTGCTAATAAATGAATCTAAATCTAGTGCTAAAGCTTCTAGTTTCTCTTTAGAGTTCTCTAAACTCTCTAGCATTTTATCTGATTTTCGTATAGTTACCATATGTAGCTCTCTCATCAATCTTCTTAACTGTCTTTTAGCCTCTAAAAACTCATTATCACTTGCTTTCCATCGACGATAGACTGCACCATACCCTGGATATTTATCATCTATTTTCATTCCCTTTATAATACTAAATAGTGTAACAAGTACTCCAATAGCAACTAAAATAAGAGACTCCATATCGTGCAGTACAAAAGGAGTCTGAAACATAGGTTTAAGTACTGCTCCTATCTGAACATGAGGATTGGTTTGTAAAACTTCTCGATAGTGGGCAATAAATAGATGAATAAAGAAAATTAAAAGCAATAAAACCCCAAAAATAGCCAAGCCAATACGTCTTACCTTTTGAACTGTATGATTTTTATAACGTAGAACAAACCCAGCAATAGTAGATAAAACTACATTGAAAAAGGAGGTAATAAACCCAATAAATACACCTCCAAGCAATCCTAAACTAGAAGCTTGACCAAAGAAATAAGCATTGGCTAATGCTTCTAAAAAGATAAAAACAAAAATCCAAGCAAAATGTAAAATATAACTCTTTGGGTAGGAGGCTTCTCTTTTAGTTATGTTATGCTCTTGACGAAACCTATCTAACTCCTCCCTTAAATTTACTCTTGCCTCTTGAGTAGTCTCCTCTTCATGAATAAAAGCATCATGAATAAAACCTGCTTTCTCTTTAAAAAAACGTTCTAGTTTAGCAAAACTATTCTCCTCTTTGGAGATACTCTTAACAATCGAATTAACCTCTTTTTTTATCTCATTTGATTTTTTGATTCCATAAGCATTTAATCTTTTGATATAATCAGTAACCTCATCTAAATAACGAATCTCATCATTAGTAAGCTCCTTCGTATCTTCTTTAAAATGTGTAGAGGCAAACTGCTCTCCTAAAACTTTTGGGTTTACGCCTTTAACTATTTTATCTCGTTCTATATAACTAAAGTTATTTAGTACTTCACCCTCTTTTGTCTCTTTAATACGCCATGCCATATTTTTCCTAAGCTCTAAAGATTTTTTATGGATTATATCAAAAATAATCGTTACATAGTAATATTTTCTAAGAGTTCTATCTCTCCACAACGTACTACAATTAAATCTATGCAAAAAGGCATATCTAAATTTTTTGACTTCATATAATAGTAGGCAGAGTTAATAACCTTTTTCTGTTTTGATGGAGTAAAGTTATAAATAGGGTCAAAGTCTGCTTGCGCTGACTTTACCTCTATAAAATGTAAAATATTGTCTTGTATAGCTACAATATCTATCTCACCCAATTTTCTAGCGTAGTAGTTCTGCTCAACTATTCTAAAACCTTTAGCAACTAAAAACTCTACAGCTTTAGCTTCATTTTGATTTCCAACAATAGTATTTAATTCTTTTCCCATAGTTTATCCTTTTATAATAAAATTCAATTACAACTCCTCAGTAAAAACAGCAATACTCCGAACCTTAGCCCCCTCGTCTAAACAACGAACAGTATGTCTACTAGGCTTTAAATAACGATAGATTGCCTTACCAGATATACTGACAATAGGCTCATCATTATCTATTAACCAATAAATCGTTTGATTCTCCTCAAACGAATAACACTCTAACTTAGTCTTTTTAAACTCACGAGGTAACAAACGATTGTAGGTATAGGTCTTATCATGAATAGGGCTAGTTATAAGTGGTTTATAGCTCTTCCACTCATTGTAACATGGGTGAGACTTTAGCTCTGCAATAGAGTCAATAACCCCTTGCTTTTGCAAATAGGAAAGTACCTCTGCCCTCATGGTTTTACACTCATTTTTAAGAGTAACACTCTCTATAAGTTGGTCTTTAATCTGCTCTTTACACTCTCCTAACTGTAAGGCATCTTGACAGATGGTTTTAGTGACTATCCCTTTTGGCTTAGTAAACCAGCTCTGTTTACCTAAGAGTTTAAAGATTTTAAAAAGAGTTGGTGACGCAATCTTAATTCCAGATGGGTAGACTCCATTGTGTGGTCTGCTAGAAGAGCCTGAAAAGTTTCCAAACCAAACAGCTACGGTATAGTTAGGGGTGTAGCCAATGGTTAGCATATCTTTAGCATGAGCCGAAGTCCCTGTCTTAAAAGCTATGCGTGGCATATCTTTTAGATACTCCCAAGTAGCAGAAAAAGAGGGGCGAGGTGCATCGGCTAAGATAGTTGAGATGAGCCAACAAGCTTGTGGCATAAGAACGCTCTGTTTGGGGTAGCTTATATCTTTGAGGTAACTAGCCCTTTGAAATACTCCACCATTAGCCAACATAGCAAATAGTTCAGCATTTTCTCTAAGTGAAATACCCCACCCACCAAGTACTAATGAAGCTCCATAATATGGCTTTTTATGCACCAAAGAACGAGTGTTCACCTCATCTAAAAGCTCATACAGAGACTCTTTTTTAAGTAGTCGGTCAAGCTCTACAGCAGGAATATTTAGTGAGCGTTGCAGTGCCTCTGTAGCCGTTACCTCCCCCTCATAAGTTTTCGAGTAGTTGGTAGGTTTATACCCATCAATATAGAGTGGCACATCAAAAAGCCTCTTTTGAGGAGTAATAAGCCCCTGCTCCAACGCTCTAGCATAGACAAAAGGTTTTAGCGTAGAACCAGGGGAGACTAAGGCTCTAAGACCATCGTTTTGACCTCCATACTTGTTGTCGTAGAAGTCATTTGAGCCAACATAAGCTACTATCTGCATTGTTTTATTATCTATAACGATTACCGAAGCATTATGAATATTAAATGGCTTAACCCTCTTTATCTCCAATTTAAGCAGATGTTCAATCCTCTTTTGAAGTCCAAGTTCAATGGTAGTCTCTACCTCTCCCTCTTGTTTTATTTTTCGTGCTAAGTGAGGTATATTGTTAGGAAGATTCTCTATCTTTACCTCTATGGTCTCCTCAATAGCACGTTGGTACTCCTCTTTAGTTAAGAGCTTTAAACTCCAAAGCCGTTTAAGTAGTCGGTTCTTAATATCATTAATATCTCGCCCCTTTTTAGGTCGATTGGCATTAGGATTTTTAGGAATAGCACATAAATAAGCAATCTGAGAAAGCGAAAGTGAAGATGGTGGAAGATTAAAATAGCGAAATGAAGCCGAAGCAAACCCCTCAATATTTCCACCATAGGGGGCATTGTTTAAGTAAAACCTAAGTATCTCATCTTTGCTATAGTACCACTCTAACTGAAAGGCTTGAAACATCTCAACCAATTTTTGAGAGAGAGTACGCGACTTGTGGTGCATCATACGAGCTACCTGCATAGTAATGGTCGAAGCTCCAATTTTACGCTGATTGGTCATATTAAACCAAACGGCACGAAAAAGGGCTAGTGGGTTAACTCCAAAGTGCTGTTCAAAATATTGATCTTCATAGCCTAAAACAATCTTTTTAATATCGGGTGTTAACTCCTCTTTTTTTAGTTTTATTCTTAAAAATCCATCAGAGCTTAGTTTTACTGATAGTAGGTGGTGGTTTTTGTCGTAGATTAAGGTAGATTGGGGTTTGTTTAGTCTGGCTGTGTTTAGGGGGTAGAGGTGGTTTAGGAGAATGGTTATTATAATAAAAATGATAATGCTTAGGAATATTTTTTTTATTGTTCTCTACCTTTAAGTCAATTATATGGATTAATTGTATCATAATTTGAGTCGATTAATCTATTTAACTGTCTCAATCCTAAAATTTAGTTCCAAAGCACTAACATTTTATTAAAAAAGATTCATCCTCAAAAATAGCAATACTCTAAACACATAAAAGAGCTAAATAGAAGAAAAAACATATTGTATATTGGCTAAAATACAAAAAAACATTAGGATAGACCATGGCAAAAGACCACTACTTCGACATCTCAGCAAAGCTAGATATGATGGAGATGAAAAATGCAATTATTATGGCACAAAAAGAGGTGGCAACACGTTTTGATTTTAAAGGATTGGTTGCCAAAATTGAGTTAAATGAAAAAGCAAAGATAGTCTCTCTTAGTTCATCAAGTGAACAGAAAATTGATGCACTAAAAGATATACTCATCTCAAAACTTATTAAACGAAATATCGCAGGTAAATCACTTGAAGAGGTAAAGACAGAGGGGATTTCAGGTGGAAATACAAAAGTAATTTATAAAATAGTCGATAGCATAGAAAAAGATGAAGCTAAAGAGATTGTTAAGGCTATTAAAGCGTTAAAGTTAAAGGTGACACCGTCTATTCAGGGTGATGAAGTACGTGTAAGTGGAAAAAAGATAGATGATTTACAAAAAGTTATGAAAGAGGTTAAGTCACTTGATTTAAAAGCTCCATTGGTATTTGGAAATTTTAAATAGCTATTATGCAGAAGGTTAATTAACCTCTCTGCATCTCTCCATCGTAACTAATTGTTCCATATTGAAGATTTCCAACATGTTTAAAACCAAGTGATTTCATAGCATACTGAACTTGATAACTTCGACTACCAGAGAGACAATATACAATAATTGGCTCATCTTTTTTATCATTAAATTTCTCAATCTCAGCATAGAAACGTGAAGTAGGTACAATAGCATCTGTTCCTACAATATGACTCATTTTATACTCCATCATCTCTCGTACGTCCATTAGTATAAAATCTACCATCTTTAACTCTCTAGCTTCAAGAAGAGCCTCTAACTCATCACCATCTAACTGCTCTTTTTGTAAAAGAGCTATAGCCTCATCTTTAGTTAATCCTCTTGAGTGGGTATGAGCAACCTCTTCTATTATCTCACTTTTTCTTTGAGCCTCTGCAAACTCTGGAGTACAAAAAATACCACAATGACATGTGCCATCTTCGGGAATCTCTTTCTCAATAGCTGGTTTACAAGGGCAGATTCGATTGTCTGCTGCTTTTTGTTCCTCTTTTGTCTCTCCAATAACCATAAAACATGGACAAAAGCGTTTACCATACATAAGCTTGTTTCTAGCAAGACCCATGGCAACACCTTCGTTTACCTCTTCATTTGGATTTTGTACCCAACCTCTACTTTCATTAACTTTTTTAACAAATTTCCAAGTCTTTTCAAGTTCTTCTTTAAACTCTTGTGAGTCTATATCAACAGTTTTCATCAATATCCTTATTTTATCTATAAGTGGATTTTACAACAATTTTATTAATGAATAGTGTGATATATATATAAAATAATATCTTTATTTAACATGTTTATCTCTTGTAACATATTTTTTTATTGTGTAATATGCTCCATAGGCTCTCTCAATATAGTATGAGTGTACCCAACCTTTAATATCTAAGTTCGATGAAATACTATATCCACAATTTTATTTTTCGTATTTGGTTTACTCTACAGAATTGTTTATCTATCTAAAATTCCCAAAAATTTGCAAAAACATAACCCTTTCTAATAAAATTGCGTTAAAATAAACAGAAAGAGTTTGTCATGTTAAAATATCTCCTACCCCTACTTCTTAGCACTGCTCTCTTTGCAGAGTCTATAAATGTTGAGAAAACTCCTCTT
>JALWMP010000093.1 GCA_026996165.1 Campylobacteraceae bacterium | reverse complement strand
AGTTAATGCCTTTGCTTAAATCTTCTGCTCTTGATTTGTTCTATAAAGGGGCAACTAACGACCTTAAAAACTTAAAAATTGAGTTTCATGATAAATTTGCAGTAGGTGTAGTTATGGCATCTAAAGACTACCCTTACAAGAGTTCTCCACCTGCTGAGATTATTGTAGATGAGATAGTTCACGATGAGATTTTTGCTCAAAATGCACACATCTCTTATGCTGGAGTAACACGCGATAAAGAGGATGGTAAACTCTATGCTACGGGTGGACGAGTATTGGTCTGTGTGGGGTTAGGAGATACTCTTGAAGAGGCTCAAAAACGAGCCTATATGTTAGTAGGGCAGGTGCATTTTGCAGGGAAACATTGTCGTACAGATATAGCTTATCAAGCATTAAAAAGATAGTAGTTTGGATATAGATGCGTAGCTTTTATCTTTTAATTTCTCTTTCACTGCTTCTTAGCTCAAAAGATATAGTTGAGGTATTTTCAGATGAGATAACTTCAACAAAAAATCACTTTCATGCAACAGGAGGAGTTGTCCTTTTGTATGATGGAGCATTGTTAAAAGCAAAAGAAGCTACCTATAACAAAGATAAATCTTTGTTGAGACTATATGGTGGTGTAGAGATGATACGAAAAGATGAAAACAAAGTTTTTTCTGATAGTTTAGATATTAATACAACAAATAAAAAGATTGATTTTAAAAAATTACTTTTAACAACTACTGATGATTTATGGATTGATGCAAAAAGTGCAGATAGAGATAAGGATATATATAAAATTAAAAACTCAATACTCTCCTCTTGTAATCAAAAAAATCCTGAGTGGAAGATAGAGTTTGATGAGGCTGTATATCATAAAGATAAAAACTATATGACACTAAGTGATGCGAAACTTAGCCTTTTTGATACACCAGTTTTTTACTTTCCTTATTTAGCTTTTCCTACTATCAATAAACGTACTACAGGTTTTCTTTTTCCTTCAGTTCAACTTTCTGCTGAAGAGGGAGTAGTATATCAACAACCATTTTTTTATGCTCCAGTAGAAAACTTTGATATAGAGTTTAATCCTCAAATAAGGACAAATAGAGGCTCAGGAATACATGTAACTACTAGATTTATAGACTCTAATAGCTCTCAGGGTCAATTAAGATTTGGATATTTTAAAAATTTTGATTCTTATGCTAATAGTAATCATTTTAATAAAGAGCATTATGGAGCAGAATTTTTATACCACTCTACAGATTTTCTTCCAAAATCAGATTTTTTAGATAAGTATCAGCAAGGTTTATATGTTAATACAACTTATTTAAATGATTTAGAATATCTTAATTTACAAAAAGATTCAGTTAGTTCTTTAACTTCTGCAAATTTGGTTGAGTCAAGAGTAAATGCTTTTATATATGATGAAGAAGATTACTTAGGTATTTATGCTAGATATAATATAGATACAAGTAAAAGAAGCAATGTAGATACGATTCAAGAGATACCCTCCTTACAATATCACAGTTTTATGAAGTATCTATTTTCAGATAAGCTTTTTTACACTTTTGATGCAAGAGTTCATAACTATACAAGAACAGAGGGTAGTAGAGCTTTTCAAACAGAGTTTGATTTACCTATAACATACTATGACTCATTTTTTAATGACTATTTAGATTTTTCATTAACTGAAAATTTGTATTTAACTAATGTTCTTTTTTCTAATTTAGAGAAGAGTGGCGAGAACTATAAGTTTTATAGAAACTTTCATACTTTGGAGATTTCATCAGCTGTAAGTAAGCAGTATGGTTCTAATGTTCATACGCTTCACCCTTCTATTGTGTATACTAAACCAAGTTTTGAGAAAGAAAAACCTTTTGAATATAAAGATTTAAATGATGAACAAAAAGAGCTTTTTGTGACACAAACAGAGCTTGAAAATCTCTCTTTGGGATTAAGCCAATACTACTATAATCCAGATTTAGATTTAAATCTTTTTCATCGTATGGCAATGATAAGTTATCCTCACTCAGATTTACCACAAGGGGATTTAAACAATGAATTTCAATATACTAAAGATAATTTTAATTTCTATTCAAATCTATTTTACTCTTTAGATAAAAAAAAGTTACACTCCTTAACAACAACAGTAGGTTATACTAAAAGTGATTATGATATAATAATGACACATTTTTATAATTATGATTTAATATTGGATAAAGAGGCAACAAGTTTTCTACACACTTCACTTACTCATACCTTTAATCAACATAATCAATGGTATGCAAGTACCGATTTTGATTTATCAAATTCATTTAATCATCAGTGGAGTATTGGTTGGATACATCGTCAAAAGTGTTGGGGGGCGAAGTTGAGTTTTGGACAAGAACGAATTCCAAATGTAGATACATCATTTAGAAATACAGCACTATATTTTGAGATAAGTTTGAATCCTTTAGGTTCTATCTCTCGAAGTATAGAGAAAGATTTTTCACGACAAGGTAATAAATAATGAAAACAGAAGCAAAAATAGGTCTATTTATTACAGTGTCACTCTTTTTTCTTTTTGGATTGTTGACTCAACTGAGTAGCTTTGATAATCTCTTTAAAAAATCTTATCCTATCTTAGCACAAATTGATGATGGTTCAGGTTTAAAAGAGAAGGCAAAGGTTAAGTTAAAAGGTGTTGATATTGGATATATTGAAGAGATTTCATTAATTAAAAATAATGTTCAAGCAAAACTTATGATTGATGAGAATGTAAAAATTCCAGATGATTCAGTTATTGTAGTCTCTCAAGACTCTCTTTTAGGAGGGAAATTTTTAGATATAAAACCAGGTAAATCATCACATTATGTTAAAAAAAATCAACTTTTAGAAAAAGAAGAGAGAGTCTCATCTATAGCAGATGCTTCAACATCAGCAGATGAAGCATTTCAACAAATTACACTTTTAGTTAAAGATATACGAGAAATTTTTGATTCTGGTGGACAAAAAGATATTAAGGAGACCTTATCAAATATAAGAGAGTTCTCTTCTTTGTTAGCTTCTATATCAACAGAAGATAACAAAACAATCCATGATATTTTAAAAAATGCTAATGTAACACTTTTAAATGCAAATAAGAGCATTGATAAATTTGGAAATATGAGTGATGAAATTTCAAAAACATCAAAAGAGTTTAAAGATGTAGCACTCAATGTTAACAAAGATTTACCAAATATTATGTCAAGAATTGATAGCTTAACTAAATATTTAGAGAGAGTATCAAAGACTTTAGATAAAAAATTACCAACAGCAATGGATAAGTTTGTTCACTTAGAAGATAATATAAATTCAGTAGTAGATGACAATAAAAAGAGTTTGTCAAATGCGTTAACTTCTGTAGATGGTTTCTTTTCTGATGGTACAGAGACTATACATAAAGTTGATAAGTACTTAGATAGTCTAATTAAGAGTGAACTTCATGTTGAAATGAGAACAGATGAGGTTTATGATGATGGTGGTTACTCTAAGACTAAATTAAACTTGGCTCTTAAGCCTGACCCTACAAGATATTATCTTTTAGGAGTTACTTCTGGTCCAGACTTTACAGAGAACAAGAACGTGAATAGGGGTTATATAGGAAATAAAAATCATGAAAGTGGTAAGTTTCTACTATCTGCACAGTATGGAAAACGTTTCGATGACCTACTCTTTAGAGTGGGAATCATAGAAAATCAAGGTGGTGCAGGTATTGATTATTTTGCTTTAAATGATACTTTAAAATTTAGTACAGATATTAGTGATTTTAATGCAGTTAATGATGTTAGAGGAACTAATCCAAATTTAACAACTACTATACGTTATCAATTTTTTAAACATATCAATGCTTATTTAAGTGGAAATAATCTTCTTAATAGTCAAGCTAATTCTGTCTCTGTAGGATTAGGTATAAGTTTTGTTGATAATGATTTAAAAAATCTTTTAGGAACAGCTGCATCTGCTAGTTCAAAATAGTGAGGATTAATGCTAAAAGATAAAAATGATTTTTTATTTGAAGATAGGGCAGAAGCCTCTGAAAAGTTAATTGCTGAGATACCTTTAGATATATTTTCTTTAGAGAATATTGTTGTTTTAGGTGTTAGTGAGGGAGGAGTATATTTTGCTAATGAATTAGCCAAAAAACTAAATGTACCTATGAATATTTTATTAACAGAGCATATCTACTCTTATATTAACCCAGAGTTAGTTATTGCAATGGTAGGAGAGACGGAGGAGGTAGTAATTCATAAAGCTTTAACTGAAGCATTTGAAATTCCTAAAGATTATATTTATAATGAGGCTTATAATAAATATAGTAATAAAATTTTAAACTATATTAAAAAATATAGGCGGGGAGAGAGGTTATCAAGCTTAGAGGGTAAATATGTGATTTTAACCGATGAGTGTATTGAGACAGGATTAACCATGATGACAGCTGTTAAAACAGCTATATCTTTAGGGGCTAAAAATATTTTCATTGCTGTACCAGTTTTAGATAAGGTTGTATATAAAAATCTAGTAACAGTTTGTGATAATATTTTTTGTCCATATAAGATAGATGACTACATCTCTATTGAGTATTACTATAGGGAACTTGATGAGCCTTTTAGTTTTGATGAGATAAAAGAGATTATAAGTACCTGAGCATAATAAATGACATGTTTTAACGATAAGAAAAAGGTACAGGTAGAAGGCAGATTTTGGCAGGACTAGCTGTAGTTAATTATCCTTACTGCGTTATGGAGTTTCACGAAGAAAATCTAACACAGTAGATGTGTCTTTTTCTTATCGTCTATATGGTGAAATGATTTTACACAAATTTAAGGCAAACTTATTTTATTAAAATATGTCATTTATTATGGTCAGGTATTTAAATAAATATAACCAAGGAAAGAGACAAATATGAGAGAACAAAATATTATAATTAGTTGTAATAATTTAGAAGAGAAGTACCGATTTAATAAAGTGGCTAAACAGGCAAGTGGAGCAGTATTGTATAGTTGTGGAGATGCTGTACTTTTAGCAGCTATTGCTATTGATACACAACCTGTTGAGGAAGATTTTTTACCTTTAACTGTACAATATATAGAAAAGTCATATGCCGCCGCAAAAATTCCAGGAGGATTTGTTAAGAGAGAGACAAAACCAGGTGATTTTGAGACTTTGACTTCAAGAATTGTTGATAGAAGTCTAAGACCACTTTTTCCAAAAGGTTTTAACTATCCTGTAGTTGTAACTATTACTGTTTTAAGTGCTGATGAAAATGTAGATATGCAAGTAGCTGCTATGCACGCTGCTTCAGCAGCTCTTTATACTTCAGATATTCCTATTAGTCAAGCTGTAACAGCTGTTCGTCTTGGAAAGATTGATGATGAAGTTCTTATAAACCCTACATTAATAGAGCAAGAGGAGTCTACCTTAGATTTACTAGTAGTTGGTTCTGGTTCTGATGTCTTAATGATAGAGATGTGTGTACATGCTTCACAAAAAGAGCATGTTCACTTAACAAATGAGTTAGAAGAAGATGAGCTTTTAGAGATTATAGATATTGCTCAAACAGCTATTGAACAAGCAACTAAAGAGTATGAAGTTGGTTTTCAACCAGCTAAAAAAGAGGAGATGGAGCTTGAATTAGTCCAAGATAAAGAGGATGAAGAGTTATATAACTTTATTGCTCAAAATTATGCTGATGATGTAGCAAAAGCTGTTCAATCTATGGCAAAATCAGAGAGAAGTGAAGAGTTAAAAAAAGTTCGTCAATCTATCATGGAGGCTTTAGAAGAGAAGGGTGAAGAGGTAGATAAAGAGTTAGTATCTAAAATGCTTGAAGCCTATAAAAAATCAGTAGTTCGCTCACTTATTTTAGATAAATCTATTCGTGCTGATGGACGAGCATTAAACGAGGTACGCCCTATAGATATTGAGACTAATATATTACCATCAGTTCATGGTTCTTGTCTATTTACTCGTGGACAAACACAAGCACTTGTTACTGCAACATTGGGAGATATGAAAGCTGCTCAATCTTATGATTTGATAGGTTCAAAGAGTGTACGTTATGAGACATTTATGGTTCATTACAATTTTCCTGCTTTCTCTGTTGGAGAAGCAAAACCTGCAAGAGCTCCAGGGCGTAGAGAGTTAGGACATGGAAACCTTGCAAAACGGGCATTAGAGCCAACACTTGATTTAAATAGAGATGGTACTATTCGTTTAGTTTCTGAAATCTTAGAGTCAAATGGTTCTTCATCTATGGCTACTGTTTGTGGTGGTTCTTTAGCTCTTCGAGCAGCAGAGGTAGATACATCTAAATTGGTAGCAGGAATTGCTATGGGTCTTGTAACTGATGGTAAAAAACATTGTGTACTTTCTGATATTATGGGGCTTGAAGACCATGATGGAGATATGGATTTTAAGATTACAGGAACTAAAGATGGTATAACTGCTATGCAAATGGATATTAAACTTGGTGGAATTGAAGCTGAAGTTCTAAAAGATGCACTCTATCAGGCAAAAGAGGGAAGAGTTCATATTTTAGATATTATGGAAGAGGCTTTAAAGGAGATGACTCCAAGTTTAGCATTGCCAAGTTCTATTGAATTTTCTATTGAGTCTAGTCATATTCCTGCTATTATTGGTAAGGGTGGGGGAACTATTCGTGAGATTATTGAAAAGTATGGTGTAACTATTGATATTGACCGTGATACTAATATGGTTAAGATTACAGGTAGCTCAAAAGACGCAGTTAAAGGTGCTAAAGAGTTTATAGATGGTATTACTTCTACTCCTACAAAAAAACAGATGGTTTATGAGATTAACAAACAATATAAAGGAAAGATTAAAAAGATTGTTGAGTTTGGTATGTTTGTAGAGATGCCAGATGGGTATGATGCTCTTTTACATATATCTAAAGTAGCGAAAGAGAGAGTTAATAACTTAGAAGAACGTTATAGCGTAGGAGATATTATTGATATTATTGTTTTAGAGCAAAAAGGTAAAAAAGTAGAGCTTTGTACTCCTGCCTATTTAATTTAAGATTTAAGGAATACCATATATATAATTTTATGGAAACAATGGATTTTTGTATGACCAACTAAATTAATTTAAATAGTTATAGTATATTTAATGTTATTTCACTATTCTTACCAATTTAAAGTATATACTACTATATTAAAATATAAAAAACAGTGTAGTTTATACAAAAAAGGATGAACATTGCATACATATAGACCTTTACCTATTGATAAAGAGATAAGAGTTAGTTCAAAAGATTTTCTTGTTAGTAAAACAGATGAAAAGGGAAAAATACTTTATGTTAATGATACCTTTTGTGATGTAACAGGCTATGAAGAGATTGAAGTAGTTGGTAAAGCACACAATATTGTACGACATCCTGATATGCCCGCAGTAATATTTTACTTAATGTGGAAACAGATTCAGAGTGGAAAAAACATTAGAGCATTAGTAAAAAATCTTGCACGTTCAGGAGAGTACTATTGGGTTAGTACAGATTTTGAAATAAGATATGAAAATACAACTAAAACATATATAGCATTTAGACGAGCTGTTTCTAGAAAAGCTATTCGTACTATTGAACCTCTTTATGAACATCTATTAAAAATTGAAAAGAGACATGGATTAGAGGCTTCATTAATTTACTTAAAAGGCTACTTAGATGAGAGACATCTTAGTTTTGAGGAGTATATGGATTCTATTTTAAAGCCTAAAGGTCTTATGGCAACTATTTTTAATAAAATGAAAAGTACCTTTGCTAATGCGGCATAACTTAATAAATACTCATATAGTTTTATAAATTAAACTATTGATTACTATTTATTTAAGTTATTAATAATATAATTGTCTTATAAAAATAATAACTTAAAGTTATTTATAAAGGACATATATGAAAAAGAGACATCTACTTCTCTCTGTAATTTCAGCCTCTCTACTTCTAGGTAGTGTGGCTAATGCCTCTAATCTAAAAGATATTAACACTAAAAGCTTTATAAACAATAGTACTAAAGCTTTTGCAAAACATGAGGCGATTGTTCTCTTTAAAGATGGGACAATGCCTTCACAAATGGTTAAAACATTCCAAAAAATATTTGGTTCAAATATGAAGCATAATGAGTATAGCCTAATAAATGCTATGCACATTATAGTTCCAAACAAAAGCTTTAAGCAGATAAAATCTCTGATTGAAAATATGCCTATGGTAGAGAGTGTAGAGAAAAACTACGCTAATGTATCGTTTAAAAGTAATGACACATACTACGACAAACTATGGGCAATCGAAAATACAGGTCAAAGTGTAAACAACAAAAGTGGTACTAAAGATGCTGATATGGATGTTGATGAAGCGTGGAAGCTAGAGAAGGGTGAGCATGATGTTGTAGTAGCTGTATTAGATACAGGGGTTGACTACACTCATAGTGATTTAGCTGATAACATGTGGAGTGGAAACGCTAACCATGGTTATGATTTTGCAGGTGATGATGATGGAAACAATGATGACAATCCAATGCCTGATAAACCTTACGATGAAAAGGGTCACTACCATGGAACTCATGTTGCAGGAACTATTGGTGCAGTAGGAGACAACAGCAATGGTGTAAGTGGAGTTGCTCAAAATGTTCAGATTATGGCTGTTAAGGTATTTAGACCTAATGGTTATGGTTACTCTAGTGATATTTTAGAGGGGCTAGACTATGTAAGTAAACAGATAGACAATGGTGCAAATGTTGTAGCTATTAACGCTAGTTATGGTGGTGGCGGTGGAAGTGCAGGTGACAGCATGGACAAAGCTATTCAAAAGCTTGGAGACAAAGGAGTAGTCTTTTGTGCCGCTGCTGGAAATGATGGTAAAAATATAGATAACGACCCTGTATACCCAGCTTCATATACAGCGACTAATATTATTACCGTTGCAGCAAGTGACCAAGATGACAAGTTAGCAAGTTTCTCTAACTATGGTAAAAAAACTGTAGAGGTTGCCGCACCTGGGACTAATATCTTAAGTACATATCCTGAAAATAAGTATGCTTATTTGCAAGGTACATCTATGGCAACACCAAATGTTGCAGGAAATATTGCTCTTTTAGCATCTGTAAATCCTAGCTCTAGTGTAGATGAGAGAATTAAGGCTGTAGAAGAGAATGTAGATGTAAAAGATGATTTGACTAACAAAGTCTCTACAAATGGTAGAGTCAACACCTACAAAGCAGTAAAATCTTTAAGTGATGACTCTGGAGAAGAGAACACTAACCCTGTTGCAAACAATGATAGTGCAACAACAGAGTATGAAACCTCTGTAACTATAGATGTTTTAAAAAATGATACAGATGCAGATGGTGATGCACTAACTATTAAGTCTATCACAAATCCAAGTCACGGAACAGCTAAAATAGAGAATGGCAAAGTTAAATATACTCCTAATGATGGATTTAGTGGAGATGACAGCTTCAACTACACAATTAGCGATGGCAATGGTGGAGAGGCTAGTGCAAAGGTTAATGTTACAGTAGAAGAGAAGAAAAACACAGCCCCTGAGGCAAACAATGATAGTGCAACAACAGAGTATGAAACCTCTGTAACTATAGATGTCCTCAAAAATGATACAGATGCAGATGGTGATGTACTAACTATTAAATCTACTACAAAACCAAGTCATGGAACAGCTAAAATAGAGAATGGCAAAGTTAAATATACTCCTAATGATGGCTTTAGTGGAGATGATAGCTTTAACTACACAATTAGCGATGGCAATGGTGGAGAGGCTAGTGCAAAGGTTAATGTTACAGTAGAAGAGAAGAAAAACACAGCCCCTGAGGCAAATAACGATAGTGCAACAACAGAGTATGAAACCTCTGTAACTATAGATGTTTTAAAAAATGATACAGATGCAGATGGTGATGCACTAACTATTAAGTCTATCACAAATCCAAGTCACGGAACAGCTAAAATAGAGAATGGCAAAGTTAAATATACTCCTAATGATGGCTTTAGTGGAGATGATAGCTTTAACTACACAATTAGCGATGGCAATGGTGGAGAGGCTAGTGCTAAAGTTGATGTAACTGTAAAAGAGAAAAAAGAAGATGACAATAACAATGGAGGCTTCTTTGGAGGCTTTTTTGGTGGTTGGTTCTAAAAAAGACTCTTGGGGTGTCAAACAGACTACCCCATACTCTCCAAAAATGAAAGATAGTACTCTAAACTGTTTAAAACACGGTAACTATCTTTGTCCTTTTTATCAATAGGCTCAACAATAAACTCCTTTTGGAGTCTCTCAAAAAACTTCTCTGTACTATGTTTTAGGTCGCTATTTTTAAAGATAAATCTCCACTTTTTATCTAACTGTTCATCGCGTTTCTCTTCAAATTGGGCAACAAATTCAGTGTACTTAATTACCCCTCCACTTCGTGCATGAGGAAGAAGCTGTTTTAAGATAGAGATAAGCATAAAAACCTCTTTATGCCCCTGAACAAACTGTTCAATCTCATCGCTACTTAATGTTTCAGATTTTGAGAGGTAGAAGTACCCATCTTCTCCATTTAGCTCATACCCCAAATGGTGTAGAACATTCTCAAATGTTATGTAGTTTTCATCGTTGAGTAGAAATGTGGCTATCTCTCCATGTTTAGCTGAGTTTCGAGAGACAATGACCCCTTTACTCATTACTCTAAATGCTGTGGCTATGTCCATTGTGCAATCCTTATGGCGTGTTCGTTGTAGTCGTTGGTAAGTATAATGTTCTCATTTTGAGGAATAACAAACTGTAAATAGAGTCTAAAACTCTCCTCTTTTAGCGAACGAGGCTCTCTGCTTTTGGCTATAAAGTTGTTTACCTCTGGGTGTTGGTAGATAAAGTTAAAGATGTCTTGGCTACCATTTTTTCTTAACTCATCTTCAATAATCTGAATATTAATAAGGTTAAGAGGCTCATCTTTTGTTGGTTTAATAGTAAATGATTTTGGCTCTTTTTTAACCGTTAGCTCTTTAAAGTGTTGTCGAAGCTTGTTAACTACTCTAGCACTCTCTGAAGCATCAGGAAAGGTTTTTACTTTAGTTTTTTGGCTACGATAGATAGTTAAGTAGTATCGTCTAGGCTCTAGTTTAAGTAGCTCCTCTAACTCCTCTGTCTTCTCCTCTAAAATGCTATTGGCAAGTTCATGAAGCTGTTGGTTCTGTCGTCGTAGTTTTCGTGTACGAGCAATAAAGAGCTTAAGCCGTTTTAGACTCTCTGAAATATTCTCAATAAAGTTAAGCATATTTGGCAAGATGTCATCAATAAACTCTTTTGTTTTTATATCAAGCTCATATATCTCATCATTAAATATTTGACGAACTCTACTGTTTGCTTGGTTTACCTCTTCAATCTTCTCTAAAATATCTTTAGCCTTCTCAATTAGCAAATCAAGCTCTAGCGAGGTCTCATTCTCTACTTTTATAAGCAGAGTTCTAATCTCTTGGTCGCGTTGGTTAAGCTTAAGAAAGATAGCTTTAAGCAGAGCTAAAATCTCCTCTAAATAGTAAGGATTTCTCTCTTCAAGGTAGCGTCTTTTTTGCTTTAGTAGCTCTTGAAGCTCTCCATTGTAACTCTCAAAAACAACAGCATACTCAATTCGATTAAGCGTAGTATCGACAAAGGTTTTGTAGTGTTCACTTAACTCAACTTGCTCCCCAATAGTAGTAACAAGTCGAGACTCTTTTAAATCATTGTCTACACTACACTTTTTCCCTTTGTAGATAGCATCTAATGTTTCACGATGGGTGTAGATAAACTCTATAAGTTCTATGTGGGTCATTGGCTCACTTATATTTTTTTTGCGAATTATACCTTAAATCCACCCCAAAAGCCTCTCAACATTTAACCCCATAGCTGTAGACTCATTCCCTTGAACCGATTTAATATACTTTTTACAAAAACCCTCAACCATACACCCACCAGCCTTTCCTCTCCAAAGGTCACTCTGCAAATACTCCTCTAAATCATCTCTATCAAACTTAAAAAAGTTATAGTAGGTAGCAGATACATCGCTAAGGTAGAAGTTTTTAGTTTTGTAGTGCATGGCTGAAATAATCGCCATAGTAGAGCCACTCTGTAGCTCTAAAATACGTCTTGCATCATCAACACTTTTAGGTTTACGCAACAGTTCACCATTTGTCGATAAAACAACTGAGTCTGCTGTGAGTAGGGGAGTTTCTAGCCCAAACTCTTTAATAGCAGATTCAAGCTTTCCTTTACTTGCTATATAGGCAAAATCTTTTGCATTTTTAGTCTCTATCTGCTCTTCGTCGTAATGGGGGGCTTGTTGTTTAAATGGTATATTAAACTTTTTTAGTAGCAAAGCTCTACTTTTTGAGTTTGAGGCTAGGTGTAGCATTTTTTTCCTATGATTTTTTTGTTATTGTAGTGGAAGTTTTTTTATGAGGAGATTATAACCTATATCAATCTTCTTATGCTACAATTCCTCCAAAAAAGGAAACCATCTTGAAAATTGGACTTTTTATACCATGCTTTATGAATGAGCTTTATCCCAAAGCCTCTATGGCAACATTAAAAGTTTTAGAAAATCTAGGTTTAGATGTTGAGTATCCGATGAATCAGACCTGTTGTGGTCAGCCTATGGCAAATAGTGGTTGCTATCTTGAGGCAAAAGAGTTAGCAAAAAGATTTCTAAAAATTTTTAAAGATTATGATTATATTGTAGCTCCAAGTGGAAGTTGTGTTGCTATGGTTAGAGTAAATTATGCACAGTTTTTAGAGGGTGAAGAGGGGTTTGAACACCTTAAAAATAACACCTACGAGCTTGTGGAGTTTCTTTATGATGTCATAAAACCGACTACTATGAATGTTAGTTTTCCCTATAGAGTAGGAATCCATAACTCTTGTCATGGACATCGTGAACTTGGTATGGCTAGTATGAGCGAGAGAAATCTTCCTGAGTTTTCTAAGATAAAAAAGATACTCTCTTTGGTAGATGACATTGAGTTTGTAACTCTAAGACGAAATGATGAGTGTTGTGGTTTTGGTGGTATCTTTTCTGTTACCCAAGAGGCTATAAGTGTAGCTATGGGAACAGATAGGGTAAATGACCACCTAAACGCAAAAGCAGAGGTTATAACAGGTATCGATATGTCTTGTCTTATGCACATGCAGGGGATTATTGATAGGCAGAAATTACCTATTAAGACAATGCACATTGCTCAAATTCTTGCAGGAGAACTATAATGGGACACCCAAAAAAAGCCTCAAAATTTGTAGCCAATAGTGAAAGAATGCACTGGCACGATAAGGCTCTGTGGTTTGTAAGAGAGAGACGAGACCTTGCAACTCATCAGTTAGATGAGTGGGAGGAGCTTAGAAGAGTAGCAAGTGAGATAAAAACTCACACTATGGATAGATTGGATTACTATCTTGAAGAGTTTGAGAAAAATGCAACTCAAAAAGGGCTACATATACATTGGGCAAGAGATGCAAAAGAGCATAATGAGATAGTTTTAAATCTGCTACTTACTCATGGTGCAAAAAGGGTTGTCAAGAGTAAATCTATGCTTACAGAGGAGTGTGGCTTAAATCCATTTTTAGAGAAAAATGGTATAGAGATAGTCGATACTGACCTTGGCGAATGCATAGTTCAACTTCGCAAAGAAGCTCCATCTCATATAGTTCTTCCAGCTATTCATCTAAAGAAAGAGGAGGTAGGTAAGACATTTGAGGAGTTTTTAAATACCCAAAAAGATAACTGTGACCCAACTTATCTAACAAGAGAGGCAAGAAAACATCTAAGAGAGAAGTTTCTAACTGCTGATGCCTCTATAACAGGTGTAAACTTTGCTATTGCTCAAACAGGAGGAGTTGTGGTCTGCACAAATGAGGGCAATGCAGATTTAGGAGCGAGTCTACCTAAGCTTCATATTGCAAGTATGGGGATTGAAAAGGTTATTCCAAGATTAGAAGAGCTATCTGTTTTTACACGACTACTTGCAAGAAGTGCAACAGGTCAGCCAATTACCACTTATACTTCACACTTTCATGCACCTATTGAGGGGGGAGAGTTGCATATTGTTATTGTAGATAATGGTAGAAGTGATACTCTATCTAATAGCGATTTTAAAGAGTCACTTAACTGCATACGGTGTGGAGCTTGTCTAAACACATGCCCTGTATATAGGCGAAGTGGGGGACACAGTTACGGTTACACAATCCCAGGACCAATAGGCTCAACCCTTGGAGCAAGTAGAGATTTACAAGCCAACAAAACTCTACCTTTTGCATGTACACTCTGTGCCTCTTGCTCTAATGTCTGTCCATCTAAGATAAAACTACACAATCAACTCTATAGACATAGACAAAATGTAGTTAAAGCTGGACTTTTAGGAGTAAAAAAACGGGCTATTTTAAAAGTGAGTAGTTGGGTTATGAAACACCCTCTTTTACTTGATTTTGTTGGGTTGGTAGTTAGAAAGGTTGTGCCTATACTTCCACGAAGCATAGTTTACTCAAAAGCCAATATTTGGGGTAGAGGTAGAGAAGTTCCAAAGTTTCCAAAAAAGAGTTTTAAAGAGCTATATAAGGAGAGAAAGAAGTAATGTCATCACGAGAAACAATTTTAAGTAGTATTAAAAAAAATAGACCCTCATCGACTATAGAGTTGCCCAATACAGATATTTCGCATGTAAAATATAGAGATAGAGATAAAAAGTTTGCAACAACACTTAAAAGTGTTGGTGGAGATGCAGTCTGGTTAGAAGATAAGAGTGTAGATGAGTTTGTAGCAGAAAACTATAGAGAGTTAGATGTAATTGTCTCTACCTATTTGGAGTTTAATGGTAGCACTAAAGATGCAAATGAGTTAGAGACTCCTCATCTATTAGAAGATGTAGATTTAGCAGTTATAAAAGGTGAGTTTGCAGTAGCTGAAAATGGTGCAGTATGGATAAAAAATCCCAAAAATCGCCACCGTGCCTTATATTTTTTGGCTACTAGACTTCTTATTGTTGTAGATAAAAACAGTATAGTAGATAGTATGCACGAGGCATATAAGCTTATAGATTTTAGTAGAGCAGGTTATGGAACATTTATAAGTGGTCCATCAAAAACAGCCGATATTGAACAAGCTTTGGTGATTGGAGCTCATGGTGCTGTTGAGGTTTGTGTTTTGTTTGTTTAAATAGGAGGAATTTTATTTCCAAGAATTAAGAATTAGAGAATTAGAGGTCAGGTAAACGTAATTGTATGATTACGTTCACCTGACCCCCTTCTCTGCTTCTCCGAGGCGCCCATTCAAAAAATAAATGCAATTAAAATTCAATAAAAAAAGAGGTTAAGGTTGATAAAGTAAAGTTAAATCAAATAGACCAATATAGGATTTAAAATGAAACAGTATCAACACTTAACCCAACA
>JALWMP010000092.1 GCA_026996165.1 Campylobacteraceae bacterium | reverse complement strand
GTTACATAAAGGAACTTATTGAATCTTTTGACCACTCTATTACTCTTTGGTCAAAAGATGACAAAAATTATATAGAAGATATGAAAAAACATTCACAAAGATGGGTAGAGCTTCCTGTCTCTCCATCTGCTGAACAGTTTTCACGTGTTATTTTTTTAATGGTAGAGCGTGTTTTAGAGTGTACAGGAATGGTTAATGGAGAGCGAAATGTCAAGGTTCACAGCATTATTGTTCATGAAACTCAGACAGGATATGCACAAGGTTTTAGAGAAGACGCATATAGTGAGCTTATGGGATTAATAAGGTTAGATAATATTATTTTCTCTGAAAATATTAAAAAGTCATGGTCAAATTTTAACTTATGGGAAGCATTATTGCAAAATAAATTAATGGTAAATCCAAAAAAAGTATAGTATACTATCGTTATATTTTAACTATTAAGGACATACGAATGAAAAAACTAACAGTTTTATCAATTATGGCAGCATCTTTCTTACTTGTAGGATGTGGTGATTCAGCAACAGGTGCAGAGGCTAAAGCAGCTACAGAACATAAAACAGAATCTTCAGCAAAAGTTAAAGCAGAACATAAATCAGCAACAACAGAAGCTAAAGAAGCAGCAACTAAAGCTGTAGAAAAGACTACAAAAGCTGTAGCTCAAAAAGCATCTGAAGCTAAAGAGGCAGCAACTAAAGCTGTAGAGTCTGTAAAAGAGAAGGCATCTTCAGTTGTAGATTCAGCAAAAGAAGCAGCTGCATCTGTAGCATCTGCTGCAACAAAAGCAGTAGCAAAAGCGACTGGACCAGATGGAAAAGCAATTTTTGCAAAATGTGCTGGTTGTCATGGTGCTGATGGTAAAACAAGTGCAATGGGTAAATCTGCAATTATTGCTGGTCAACCTGCAGCTGACTTAGAGAAAAAAATTGCTGCATACAAAGCTGGAACAAGAAATAAAACTGGTATGGGTATGCTTATGAAAGGTCAAGTTGCATCTTTAAGCGATGCTGATATTAAAGCTGTTGCTACTTATATCTCAGGACTTTAATAGTTCTTATGTAACACCTTCTTTTAGGTGTTACTCTTTTATTTTATAAAAAAATCTATTTTCTCTTTACTTTTCAAATCAAATTTTATTGGTATCATTTTTATCTCTTGTTCTTTAGCTAAATAGTCTACCTCTTTTGTAGTGACTATTAAACCGTCTGCCATTTGCAAAGGTGAAACCATTCCTGGTTTTTGATTTTTAATTGGTAAGAAACTATTACCATTCCATTCACCTAAAATAACAGTCTCTCTTCCCGCTTTTAATCTGTATTCATCTCTCATTTTCGTAGTTATAAGACCATGATAAAAGGCTTTATTGCCTGAAAGTTTTGCAATAATTGGCTTTACAAACATCTCAAAGTTTACCATTGAGGCAAGAGGGTTTCCTGGAAGATTAACTACAAAGCAAGAGCCTAGTTTTCCAAAGTGAGTTGGTTTCCCTGGTTTAATTTTTATTCCTGTAAAGTAGCTTTCCAATCCAAGCTCTAAAAATGCCTCTTTTGTAAAGTCTTTGTCTCCTACACTTACCCCTCCAGAGGTTAAGATAAGGTCAGCATCTTGTGCATTTTTAATAGCCTCTTTTAACTCCTCAATAGTATCTCCCGATGAGGCAATATAACTTACATCACACCCCAACTCTTTAGCACGTGATACAAACATTGGAGCATTTGAGTTGTAGAGTTGATATTGCTCTATGCGTTCATAGTGAGCTTTTAGTTCATCTCCTGTACTAAATACTACAACTTTAGGTTTTCTATAGACCTCTATGTGAGTTATACCCTGAGAAGCCAAAAGTGCTAAGGTGTAAGCTGTTACTTCTGTTTGAGCAGATAAAAAAGTTTTACTACTTTTAATATCTTCTCCTTTCCAACGAATCATCATATTTATTTTAATATCATTTGGTAATGTAATAGTACCATCTGTATGAACCTCTACATTTTCAATAGGAACAATAGCCTCACAACCATTTGGAGTAGGAGCTCCTGTCATAATTTTAACTACTTCTCCTTCAGAAAAAACTTCTTCTGCTACATCTCCTGCATAAGTCACCTCTTTTACAAAGACTCTTTTTCCTGCATCTGTAACTTTTACAGCATATCCGTCCATAGCTGAGTTGTTAAATCTAGGCAAATCAAAAGTAGCAATATAATCTTTTGCTACAATAGCTCCTAATGCCTTTTCAATAGGTACAATATGTGTACTTTTTGTTGTTACTTTACTATAAATAATATCTAATGCTTTACTAATAGTTACTGTCATCTCTAACCTTTATTTAATATAACCATAAGTATAGCAAATTAGGATATAATCCATTTTAATAATACATTTACAAATATAGGAGTTTCTATGATAGAGACAATATTATTTACACATAGCCTTCTGATTAAAGTTTTTTTAGCTTTTTTAATTTTAGGTCTTTTTATACCTAAAGTAACATCTTCTAGCACGTTAAAGTTTAGAAAGGCAAGTCTTATCTATACTATGATATTTCAAGCATTTATGACTATGATAGCCTTTTCGGGAATAGTTGCTTTAATTGTAGGTGATTTACCATTTGGTATTAGTACAATGATTATGATAGTTGTCTTTACTGTTATGATGACACTTGAAATTGTAAAGTTTAAAAAAATCAAAAAAGCTAACCTTGAAGATGAATCAATATTTGCAACTATGCGTTCAAATTTTATAAAAATAGGTATCATCAATATTATAATTTTAGTGCTTATTGTATTACTTATGATACTTAAATCTAAAGGCGTTATAGCTATTTAAGTCATGCAATACCTTTTTCACCCATTGGCCTCTGAAACAACTTTAGAACTAAGAGGCGATGAACACCGTTACCTCTTTAAAGTTCGTCGTCATAGAGAAGGAGAAGAGATTGCTCTGCGTAACCTAAAAGACAATCTAATCTATCTATATACCATTAGTTCTCTTGACAAAAAACAAGCACTTTTAACTCTAAATAGTTCAAAAGTTTTAGAGGTCAAAGCTAAAAAATCACTTCATATAGCATGGTGTATTATTGACCCTAAAAGTATTGAAAAGATACTCCCGACACTCAATGAAATAGGTGTAGAGAAGATAAGCTTTATCTACTGTAAACGTTCTCAAAAATCTTTTAAGCTTGACTTTAGACGTTTAGAGAAGATTCTTTTAAATTCATCTCAACAGTGTGGTCGAAGCCAACTTATGAAGCTTGATATGATAGATAGTTTAGAGGAGTTTTTAAAAGCTTATCCTCAAACAGTTATGTTAAATTTTTCTGAAAATATTTTAACAAAGCAAAGTAGTATTGATACTATTATTATTGGTTGTGAGGGTGGTTTTACAGATGAAGAGATAGAACTTTTTGAACCCCAAAAGATTATGGGATTAGATACTTCACTTATATTAAAAAGTGAGTCTGCTGTTTGTGCTGTTGGGGCAAAGTTGCTTTTGTAAGCTATTTTGCCTTTTGAGCCATCTTTATATATATATGTAAAATCTCTAAAGCAGCAGGAGTTACCCCTGAAATCTCTGACGCATTAAATAGTGTTGGAGGATTAATACTATTTAACTTTTCTACAATTTCATTACTTAAACCTGATACCTTTTCAAATTCAAACCCATCTGGAATTTTTACTTTTAACATATCTTTCATCTTGTTCACTTGATTTTGTTGCTTATCAATATATCGGCTATATTTTGTTTCAATTAAAAGCTGTTCTATCACTTCTGTTGAGTATTTTTTAAACTCTGGAACAAGTGCTACAATTTTCTCTTCGGTCATAGATGCACGAGCCAATAAATCTAAAAGAGATATTTTATTGTTTATCTTCTCTTCTCCAAGTGAAGTAAGTAGTTTAATAAAGGCTTTATTTGGTGTTACAAAGTTCTCTTTTAAATAACTCATAGCCTCATTAATCTCTTGCTCTTTTTTGACTACTTTTGATAAATACTCTTCATTAAGTAGTCCAAGTATTGCTCCATACTTATATAGTCGTCTATCTGCATTATCTTCACGCAACAACAATCTATACTCTGAACGGCTAGTAAACATTCTATATGGCTCTTTTGTTCCTTTAGTTACTAAGTCATCAATAAGCACCCCAATATATGCTTCATCTCTTCCTAGCACTAATGGCTCTTTTCCTTGAATGGCAAGAGCAGCATTTATACCTGCCATTAATCCTTGTGCGGCTGCCTCCTCATAACCTGTAGTTCCATTAATCTGACCAGCACAGTAGAGTCCTTTTATCTTTTTGGTTTCCAATGTATGTTTCAGTTCTGTTGGTTGTACATAGTCATACTCAATCGCATACCCATAACGTACTATTTTTGCATTTTCTAAACCTTTTACTGAACGTATCATGTCGAGTTGAACATCAGTAGGAAGTGAAGTACTCATACCATTAATATAAAACTCATTTGCCTCCAAGGTTTGAGGTTCTACAAATATTTGATGACGTGGTCTATCACGAAAACGGTTGATTTTATCTTCAATACTTGGGCAGTAACGAGGACCCATTCCCTCTATTTGTCCTGAAAAGAGAGGAGCTCTGTAGAAGTTACTCTCTATAATTTTATGTGTCTGTTCATTTGTATAGGTTATATGACATGGTAATTGTGTAGGATTAAAGCTCTTACGGTCAGTTCTAAATGAAAAAGGAATAGGTTTTTCATCACCTCCTTGCTCTTCCATTACACTAAAATCTATAGTTGAGCCATCAATTCTAGCACAAGTTCCTGTTTTTAGTCGTCCTATCTCTATATCTAATTTTTTTAGATATTCAGCTAATTTAACAGAAGCAAACTCTCCTTGTCTTCCTGCTTGTTGTTTTTTATCTCCAATATGAATAAGTCCATTTAAAAATGTCCCAGAGGCAATAATAACTTTTGAAGTCATATATCGGTTACCTAGTTGTGTCTCAACTCCATGTATCTCTCCATCTTCTATAATTAACTTTTCAACAATCTCTTGCTTTATCTCAAGATTAGGTGTATTTAGAACAACATCTCTCATATAGATTCTATATCTATCCATATCTATTTGTGCTCTACTTCCACGAACAGCAGGTCCTTTTGAGCTATTTAAGATACGAAATTGAATTCCTGTAGCATCAGTTGCTAAACCCATCTCTCCACCTATAGCATCTATCTCTTTTACCAAATGCCCTTTTGCTAAACCACCTATGGCAGGGTTACAAGAACTAGCTCCTATCTGTTCAACTAAAATGGTTATTAAAAGTGTCTTTAAACCCATTCGTGCAGGGGCTAAACTTGCCTCTATTCCTGCGTGACCACCACCAATTACTATTACATCATAATTCATATTCAAAACTCTTTCTGCTATAATTATCGCAATTATAGCAAAAACAATTTACGCGTAGGTGTGACCATGTCACACGTCAAATCTCAATTTAAATTATATGGAAATTATAATTATATAATATTTGGTTTTGATATATGACATGGTCACACCTACAGATAATATTATTCACTAGGAAACAGATGTTCACAGGTCTTATACGCGAAATAGCTACAGTTAAAAACTATAGTAACAATATCTTAACAATTCAATCAAAACACAAAGCAAAACTAGGTGATAGTATTGCCATTAATGGGGTCTGTTTAACTGTTATTGCTGTTCATAGTGATGGGTTTGATTTAGAGTTAGCAGATGAGACACGCTCTATTGTCCCTGAATCTAAATTTAAAGGAGAGGTTCACCTAGAACCTGCCATGCAGATGAGTGACCGTTTTGAGGGGCATATTGTTCAAGGTCATGTTGATTGTGTTGGAACAGTTAGCAAGATTACCCCTAGAGAGAATGGAGTTGATTTTATTATTGAGGTTGAACCAAAATATATTGCCTATATTGTCCCTAAAGGCTCTATTGCTATTGATGGTATCTCACTTACAGTTAATGATGTATATGATAGCTCTTTTAGGTTGACTATTATTCCCCATACTTTAGAGAATACTCTTATGAAAAACTATAAAGTTGGAACAAAGCTAAATATAGAGACTGATGTCTTTGCACGATATATTGAGCATATTTTAGCACATAGAGGAAAAAAAGCATCTCTATCTTGGGAGGAGGTAGATACTCTACAGATGAGTTTTTAAAATTTATAAATATACGTTATAATAAACAAAAAAGGAGAGAGCATGAGCTGGTTTAGTAACAACAAAAAAGCATATCCAACCAAAATGTTTGTCAACTACTTAAGTGATATACCTCAAACAAAAGGAATGACATTTAAAAAAACAAACTCTATAACTGGTTCATTACTTTCTGCTACTATGGGAGTACAAGGTGCTGCTATAGATATAATTATCTCTACTGCACCAAAATTTATTGATCAAGGTATGAGGTTAATGTCCGATACCATCAATTCAATGGCAGAAGATAAGATTGTTAAGACTACAGTTAAACGTAATTTTGATGTGATTAATCCTGCAAGAGTCTCTCTTCCTAGTAAAATTACTCTTGTAAGAGGTGAGTTTGCAACTGATGCCTCACAAGAGGGAGAAGTTTTTGGAGATGGGGAGAAAAAAAATAGAAATCAAGCTGTACTTTTAGGCAATAAAGAACTACATATAGAGATAGATATTGTCAAATCAAAAGATAATCGTGCTATCTATTTTCAGCCAACCTCCTACTTTTACTCAGGACATAGCTCAGAGGGTGAACAGATTTCTGAAATTGTTCTTGCTTTTGCTTTTTTAAAGCCTGATGAGACTCTTCTTAATATAAAAGATGTTACCTTTCAAAACTTTTTACACTTTGAAGCATTGGAATCTAATAGAGAATATAACTTTAGTTCTTCTAGTGGTTGTGACAACTCATTTCAATCAACATGGATGAAAGCTCCTCTCTCGGATAATGTTCCTTACACTATGGTAATACAGATTCAGGAGATAAGAGAAGGTAATTCATTTGCTAAACTTCTTCAAACTGTATATTTAGAAAATGAAAAATATATTAAAAGAGAGCTTAATCAAAAGATACATAAGATAAAAGAGTTTGAAGAAAAAAAATAGACTCTTTGTAAAACTATTATTTCGTAAAAAAGATTACCAAATAATAGTTTTGTATCTTAAATATTAATTAATAAATTCTCTACTATATTCTATCTCTCTTCCCAAATTTATAGTCTTTCCTAAAAAAAAAGAATTTCAATAAATAGATAATATTTAACTCTTTAAACGGTTTTTTATCTATTTTAAATGAAAATATTTATTACTATTTTTTATTAAAATATCTGTTATTAAGACTATTTTTATCTTTTTTTATATATAAAATCATAGATAATATAAAGTTATATTAAATTATATTTAAAACAATATTTTAGATAAGACTATAGTTTAGATATAGACTTAAGAACATTCTTTAATTTAAAAAAACCATTTTTATTATTTTTTATTGTGATTAACTTAAAAAATATTATTATCTATCAAAATCTAACTTTTTACTAACTTTTTTATTTTATACTTTTAGATGAGACGAAAGATTGTATCTTTTGTTGAGGGGTCCCTCTAGCTAATAGAGGGAAAAGTAAGCTTTGCAAACTAACTTTGGCGAGGAGTTTGCTACACAATATATAGGTATAAAGTGTATTTCATTATAGCACAATATACCTTTGTTAAAAAAAGGTATTAAAAATGAAACAGACCATACTAATCTCAATTGTAGCATCATCGAGTATTCTTTTTGCTGCTACTAGCGTAGATGGTGTTACGATTGAACAATCAAGTAGCATTACAGCTAGTACAACAATAGGCGGAATAGTTAATCAAGCACAGACAAATATTGATGCAACAGAAGGTTCTTCATCAAAAATAAATAGATTAGATATTACACAGACTAATGCTATTAAAAATGGTTCAATAATAAGTGGTACAGTAGCAGATCCTGTAATAATTAACCAAGGTAAAACTACTATTACTAACTCAAAAATATCTAAATTAAGTCTTCATTCAAATAATGTTATTGATAGCTCAACTATCAATGGAAACATGTCACAAGTTGATCAAGGTAATTTTATTATTACTGATTCTAATGCTACTGATTCCACTATAGGTGATATAGATATTTATACAAAAAATACTATTGGTGGAAGTAGTAGTGTAACTAATTCAACAATTATACAAGCTACTACAATAGTTACTAGTAGTGATATAAATGATTTAACTTCTACACAAACTAATACTATTGATAGTATGAATTCTAATTCTGCCCTTATAGCTCAGGGAAAAACTATTATTAGCAATTAATCTAAAAAAGGATAAAAAATGAAAAAAACAATAGCAATTTCAATCGTAACTTCAGCAATGCTTTTTGGTGCAAATGTAAATAACTTAACTACAGACCAAGTTAATAAAGTTGTAAATAATAGTCAAGTAACTAGTGCTACTGTAACACAAGGTCAAACAGCTATTACAGGCAGTGCAGATGTAGATAATTTAACTATTACTCAAAAAGGTAATGCTGGTACAACTGGAAATCTAATAGATGGTGTTATTATTAATGGTACTGGAACAGAAGATTTAAATATTAATCAAGGTTCAACAGTTGTGACTAATGCAAGAGTTAATAATGTAACTATTGATTCAGATAGTACTATAAATGGTGGAACAATTAATGGTAAAGGAGAAGTAAGTCAAGGAGCTACAACAGTTGGTGGTAATGGTTCTATTTTAGAAAATGTTGGAGTCAAATCAACAAATACTATGACAAATCTTGATATTGATGGTAATGGGGAGCATCCTGTTTTAGTTACACAAGGAACACTTTCTGTTAGTGGTGATGCTAATGCTAGTGATGCTGATGCAAGTAATGTAGATATAACCTCTGTTAATGAAATTACTACAGGTATCAAAATTGAGAACTCAACAGTTAGACAATCTCATACAGCTATTAATGGAACAGGAACTACTGCTAGTGGATTAAATATTAATCAAACTAATACATTGAGTGGAGCTAGTTCCATAACAAACAACTCAACAACTCTACAAGGTGTTACAGAAATTGATTCAGGTGCTGATGTTAGTGGTTTAACTACAAATGCAACTAATACAATGAATAGTTTAAAATCTGATAATTCAACTACTCTTCAAAATCATATTAGTATTAATTCAAACTCTAAAGTAACTAATATGACAGTAAATACTGGTGGAACAAATGATAATAAAATAGATAGTGTAACTGCAAATGACTCTAGCCTATATCAAAATACTATTAATATTGCTAATGGTTCAACAGTAACAGGTCTTACAGGAACACATGATAATATTATCAGTAATTCAACATTTAATAATACACATGTAGGACAAGATATTATTGATGTTAATGGTTCTACTGTTAGTGATACTGATATTGCTTCAACAAATAAAATTAATAATATTAAAACTGATGGAAGTAGTGATGTACATCAAGCTATAACCGTTGTAGATGGTGGAGTAACTTTAAAATCTTCAAGTCTTACATCAGATAATGAAATTGATGATATAAATTTAAATAATACAGAAATAACTCAAAGTTATGTTTCTATTGTTGGCAGTAGTCACAAAACAGTTAAAAATCTAACACTTAATAATATAAATAAAGTAATTGATACAGATGGTGTAGGTAATGATATGAATAATTCACATATTATTCAAGCAGAACTTATCGTAAAAAATAGCAATTTAAGAGAACTAACACAAAATACACAAAATAATATTAAGAATGCTCAAGTAGTAGGTTCAACAATAGAACAAGCAAAAATTGCTATTGGGCATGGTACTGATATGAATATTAATATGGGTAAAACAGATAATATTACAAATGATATTACAAATACTGATATTACAGATTCAACAGTATCTCAAAATGGTCTAAAAGTATGTCATTCAACTGTTGATAGCTTAGATGTTGACCAAAACAATGAAATCACAGATTCTACTATTGATTCATCATCTATAACTCAAGGTGATATTAATATTGGTAATGGTACAGATTGTATCTTAGCAAGAGCTGAACATACACATTAATATTAAATATTATTAAAAATACTATAGGGGTTTACCCTATAGTTTAAGAAAATAAAAGGAAAAGCATGAAAAAGTTAATTATGCTTTCTTTGATGGTCATGTGGGTAGATGCTAATGATATTACTAATCTAACTATTAATCAGAAGAATATCTTGAAAAATAATAGTCAAATTTTAAATAGTAGTATAAAACAAGGTGAAGTCAATATAAAAGACTCTACCGTAACTGATTTTTCTATTGGTAGCATTAATAATATAAATATGAGTAAAATTAATAATTCATATATTTCAGACTCTGAAATATCACAAAATATTGTAGATATTAATAAAAGTAATATAATAGGAAGTAAGTTTTATTCAAATAGTGAAATTGTTGGTACTAATATTGAAAATAGTTCAACTGTAATACAAGGTAGATTATTAGTTAAAAATAGTGGAGAAATTAAAAACAGCACTTTTTCACTAAATAGTAGTATAGATAATGCTGTTATTAATAATTCTAACATATCTCAAAATGAGATATTAATTAATCATGCTACTGTAGATGATTTGACCATGAATAGTACACATACCATTAATAACAACATAGGTACAGTAAATATTACAAATTCAATAGTGACTCAGGGTAAACTTAGTGTCATAGAAAATAGTAATCTTAAAAGTAGTACCATAGAGATGACTTCATCTATAGACAAAACAGATATAACCAATTCAACAGTTGATTTATGTAGTGTATATGTAAGCAATGGAGCTAATGTAGTAGATACAAATATACAAGGAACTTGTACAATGGAAAATGTTCAAATAACAGATGCTACTATTGTTTCAGGAGCTGTTGTTATAAATAATCACTAAAATATCATCAAATGTAAAGTGAAAGATGGGCTTTTGCTCATCTTATTAAATTAAAAAAAGGGAAAACATGAGAACAATAGTAATAATTTCAATAATAACATCGACAATGCTTTTTAGTAATAGTGTTGATAATATGATAATAGAGTCAACAAATGCTATTAATAACGGTACAACTATTAAAGATTATAGTGATGTGCAACAAGGTACAGTAGATATTCAAAACTCTACTGTAAAAAATCTTAAATTAAACTCTTTAAATGATTTAAAAGATGTTGAAATTTATGGTGCTCAAATAGAACAAGCTACCTTAAAAATAAACGATTCAAATGCCTCAGATTCAGATGCAAACAATATTGATATTAATGCAAAAAATACTATTTCTGGTGGTTTAGTTGATGTTGAATCAGGAGTTTATCAGTCAGAAACACAATTTAGTTCTTCAACCGTAGATGGGTTAAATCTTGATCAAACAGACACTCTTAAAAATACTAATATAGAGGAGTCAGAACTATCTCAAAGTCAGACAATAACTGATAACTCAAAACTCTCAAATATGTCTCAAAAAGTTAATAACAACGTATCGGATTCAGAAATAGTTGGTCTCTCTTTAGTAGAACAAGCAACTACAAGTATTGATTCTTCAACTGTTAATAATTTAACAACCAAAGAAGATAATGAGGTAGACACAGCAACAGTAGATGAAGCTGAGTTAAGACAAGGTCAGACTATTATAAAAGGATAAAAAATGAAAATAAAAATACTTTTGCTAATAACTCTATTTTTTAATGGATTATGGGCAACTACTTATGAAAATGGAGAAGATGCTTCTGATTGGACAATTAGTGATAATAGACCATCTGGAGCAACAGTAAATAGTGTTGTTGACAATGGGAATAATGTTATTGAGTTTAATGGTAGTGGAGTAAGAAATGCTTATTTGTTAGGAGACAAAAGAGATTCATCTGATGCGTGGAGTAATGATGAAGCTAAAAAAATTAAATGGAGTATGAAATTTAATAAATCTTTTCGTATTTCTGTTTTTGTAGAAACTACAAAAGGTCCAAGAGTACTCTACTATGATAATAGAAGTAGTAAAAGCAAAAGACGAACAAAAATTCATTATGGTCTAGGTTCAGACTCTAGTAATGGTGAGTGGAAAACTATTACACGAGACTTGGAATCAGATATACAAGAGTTTGAGAGTGATAATGAGTTAGAGATGGTTTATGGATTTGAGGTTCGTGGAAATGGTATGGTTGATGATATTTTATTATTTAATTCTATTGTTCCTCCAGCTATAGACCCAACAACAATACCAATAACAATATTTGATTAAAGGATAAAATATGTTAAAAAAAATAACATTAACAATAGTAGCGACTATTCTATTAAATTATAATCTATATGCAGATCAATATTATAAATATGGAGAATGGAGTCCTGATGGACATGGTGTTTCTGATGTTGGAGGTTTTATAGATAATAAAGGTCTTTTAAGTGATAAAAAAAGCAAAGGAGATGAATATATTTTCTTTAGAGAAGGAGATATAGGTTATATTTATAAAGTTAATGTAAATGGTGATCCGAATGCACACCCAGATTTAAATGGACAATCTATAGCACCAAGAACATTTACATATATAAATCAATTTCCTGTTACTCATTCTTATGCAACAGGTGGCGAATTCTATATAGATGACACAGGTATATATTATGGGTCAGGACGAGGTATTAAAAAATGGGATTTTAATTTAACTAGTCAACCAGATGTAGCAGTTTATGGTATAGAATCAGATACACTTGCAAGAAATACTACTACAGGTGAATGGTGGACAGCAACTAGGGATAGAAAGGTCTATAAGTATAATGATACAAATAAGACTTGGGAGTATCAATTTACATATCCAAATTTAGCAGGTTGGCATCATGATGGTATGGAAATAGTAAATAATCAACTCTTTATGTCTGATATGACTAGTGATAAAATTATTGTTTATGATATAAATCATACAACAGGAGTTGTAGATGACCCTACATCTTATAAAGAATATAGTTATACAGCTGCACCAGATGTTGAAGGTATGGGATTTGGCCCAAATCAACACTTTTGGATTGCAAGTGGATGGGGTGGAACAGTTTATGAAATAGGGAATGGAGACCTAAAACCTACTTGTTCTCAAACATTTCACTATGGAACACATTGGAATATATATCGTTCAAATTGTGATAATATAACTGTACCAGGATTTGATGATACCATAATGGTTACAGAAAAAAATGGTCAACTAAAATTTGCAACAGCTGATGTAGGTGCTACTAATTGGCTTCAAGCTCATGGGTATACAGTTGTACCTAAACTTAAACTTAGTTCAGGTGAGGCATTCTTTACTCTTGGAAAATATAATACTATAAATAAAACTATTGACAATGGTGAACTTACTAATACTTTTGCAAATTTACATAATAATGTTTATAGTTTAATAGGATTTAGTTTAGCTATTGACCTTTATGATAAATTTGGAAATCAACCTGTTGAAAATATATACTATTATAGTAATGATACTTGGCATGTTTGGACTCCTGCAGATGGAAGTCAAATAATTCCAGCAGGTCAAGGTTTTTATATTTTACCAAATGCTGACTTCAGTATTCTAATTAAATAAATTTAATTAACTCATTCCAAAGCTTCAGCTTTGGAATGTATATTAAAAAAGCAATAACAAAACTAATATAAGGTTAGATATTATCTATTTTATATTATAGAAAACAGTATATAATATAAAATAGCAAATAAAAGGAAAAACCTATGAAAAAAATAATTTTTTTAATAAGTATAATAACCCTACCTATTATACTCTTATGGGCTAATGAGTCAGATTGGTCAAGTGATGATAGCTGGAGTGAAGAGCAACATCAAGCTCAATCTAAAGAAGATATAGACAATATAACCTTTGAAAAAGTAAAAATAAAAAACCGTTCTAAAAAAGAGTATGATGATAAGGTTTATAAGTATATAACAGGTGACTATAAAGTAGAAAATAATGAAATTGAACTAGCAACTATTAAGTTAAACGATAATCTTAAAAGTAAAGACATAGATGTCAATGTATTAGTTGATGATTTAAAAGTAGAGGGAGATGAGTATAAAGATTCATTAGACATAAAAAGAAATAAATATAAACATTTTGTAAATAATGATGAAAACGATGTCTCTTTTTTTGAAGATGAAGATAATAATGGGGAAGAGGTTAAAACAGCAGTTACAAATGAAAGCCCAAGATACTCTGAAGTTAAAGATGATGATGTATCTAAGATAGAAGTATTAGATTTAAGAAAAAATAATGACCTTAAAGAGGTAAATGTCTTTATGGAAGATGTTCGAGTTATCGTACACTAAAGGAGTATAAGTGTCTATTAAAATTATACTTCCTATAGTAGTTATTCTATTTTTACAAGGGTGTATTTCTCAACCTAAGTTTAATGAAGAAGAGAAAAAAATAGCTATGCCCTTTGACAATGTTACCTATTTTAAAGGGGCTTTTAAAAAGTTAAATCAATTATTAATATTTACAAATCAACCAAAATATAGATTTCAAGTTAAAACTATTGAAAATATGACATCAGCTAAACAGGCAATGCCAAGTGATAGCAGAGGCTTTATTAGAACACCTTTAATACTATATATGAACCATTTAGATTTAGTTGCTTATGAACCTATCTATAATAAATTTGAAACTAAAACTACTGGTTTTGTCTACTTTCCTCAGATGAAAAAAGGAATGCCTCAACTTGTAATTAATGGAGGTATAACTCAGTTTGACAAAGGCATTATCTCTAAAAGTGACAACTTTGACCTCGATACAGAGTTTGGTGCTGGTGATGGAGATACAGATTCAAGATTTGACAATGATAGAAGCGACGACCTCTCACAAATTGCACTCGATTTAAATATATTTAAATATCAAGACAGAACTTACCTTTCAGGTGTAGCAACACAAAACAAGATAGAGATTCATAGAAAAAGAAAAAAGAACCGATTTGGACTCTTTTTAAATGGTTCTGGTATAGGTTATAGTAGATATACCACTCTACAACAATCTAAAGATGAAGCATTAAGAATATTGACCGAATATAGTCTTATACAACTACTAGGTCGTCTCTATGAAGTTCCTTACTGGAGATGTGTAGTTCCTAACTTACCAGTAGATGAAGAGATTGTAGATAAAAAAGTAGCTCAATTTATAAACTCAAAAAAGATAAATAAAATAAGACGTATAGAGAGACTTATTAGCTTTTATAACTATAATATAAAACAAGATGGAAAGATTTCAAAACAAGAACTTGCTCTTTTAATTAAGATAAAAAAAGAGTACAAAATAAAATCAAAAGTAGAACTAACACCTCAATTTTATAGAGAGTTATATATTAATGCTCCTGTTTTTATTGAAAACATAAAAAAAGAAAAAGATACTAAATCATCTTAATAACCTGAGTTCGACGGAATACCATATCCACAAAAGCCTAAAAATAGGTAAGATTTTCAAAATCAAATTTGTAGGACTAGCTGTCGCTAATTCAAAAATTTTATTTTGAGAAGATTG
>JALWMP010000091.1 GCA_026996165.1 Campylobacteraceae bacterium | reverse complement strand
TTGCTTAGTAACTCCAGGAAGCCCTGGTTGAGCGTAAGTTGGTCGCTGGTTCGAGGCATTTTTAAAGTGCATATTTCCAAGACCACCTTTTCCACCCTCTAAAAAGAGAACTCTTTGCCCCTCTTCAACCAAGTCCAAAAGCACCTCGCCACTCTCTTGGTCAATCACTTGTGTTCCTGGAGGTACTACAACATCAACACTTTTTCCTTTTCTACCATACCTCTTTCGTCCCTCACCTGGACGACCATTTTCAGCTTTTATATGGTTTCTACCCCTTAGAGCAGAGAGGGTATCGGTGTTGTTGTCTACTACAAAGTAGACATTTCCACCCTTTCCACCATCTCCACCATCTGGTCCACCCTTTACAACAAACTTCTCTGTCCAAAATGAGACACAACCTGCCCCACCTTTTCCAGAACTCAACATAATATCTACAGAATCTACGAACATATACTTCCTTTGCTCTATTTGGAGCAGTTATAATAATTACAGAATTATAGCTAAAAAGCTTTATGTCCTTGATGTAACGCTTTAATTCGTTTCTCTAAAGCATCTAAGATATTTACTATCTGATTTTGTAGCGTATAGAAGTCTGCCATGTGACTAGCTGAAATGTCATCTGTATTACGAATCTCTGCTAAAAGCTTTCTAAGTTTCTCTCGTCTACTCTTCGCCTCTTGGAGAGATATTGTTGAAATTTCTGTATCTATCCCATTTATTCTACTGTACCAACGATTAATTTTACGTCTACCATAGAGGTCAAATGTAGGTAAAACCACCTCAATAAAAAAGGCAAAAAGAGCAATAAGAGGTAAAATAAAACGGAAAAAATAGTTATCTGCTCTGTTTAATGTCTCAGCAATCCAATATGGGAAATGCTCTTCATAGTAGTTAGTTGGTTCTCTAAAATAGTTTTTTGAAGCTGGATGTTGCTTTACTTTCAAGAGTGAAGTATTTGGAAAAGTATTTTCATCATGAAAAACCCCTACTTTACTATGTATTTTTTTTGCAATTTTTAGCATTAATCTTACCATTTTATCTGAAGCATTATATGTCGCTAAAAGCGTATTTTTGGCTAAAAGTTTATAGTCTTGTTTTGGTATTTGTTGTTGCATATCAAAGGTATTTTTATATAGTGTTACAATTTCAAAATATCTATTACGTTTAACAAAGAACTGTTTATAGGAGTTAGATGTCTCCATAAAATTAAGTAGATGAATATGAGGTAAGCTCATTAAACGCTTAAGAAAAGGTGCATCAGCAGAGGCAATATAGAACATAGCATCTACTTTATTATTTTTTAACTCCTCATAAGCTTTTGCACTTGGGATATACTTAAAATGTGTATTAAAACCATTAATTCCAACCGAATCTAAAAGATTAAGTGTTACAGGCAAAATACCACTCCCCTTTTCACAAATAGCAAGTCGTTTCCCCTTTAACTCTTTAAGGTCTGATATTTCATCACCCTTATAAAAAATCCAAATAGGTTCATAAAATATATTTGCTAGGGCATAGATGTCAGGATACTCTGTTCCCCCTTGAACAAAAGCAAAATCAACTTTACCACTTTGTAGAAACTCTTGAGCTTGAACACTACCTTTTGTCTCTACAAGCTTTAAGGTTACCCCCTCTTTTTTAAACTCTTTTGCATACTCTTTTGCATATTGAGTATAGGCATCAACCTTTGAGCCAACAGCAATTTTAATAACCTTTTTATGATTATTGCTCTCTATTGCAATATATAAGATGGGTAAGAGAACTAAGATAATAAAGAGTAGAATACTTTTCAATGTTTTCATAACATATATTATAGCAGTTATCTAACTACTTTTGCAAGAACGTTAAAAAAGTAAAAAATATGATATAATTCGATTAGGTGTGACAGGTAGTTGCTGGTGACATTATGTCACGAGAGGAAAGTCCGTGCTACACATGAGACAGGACTCCATCTAACGGATGGCCAGAGTAATCTGAGGGCAAGTGCAACAGAGAGTAGACAGCCATCTATCGAAAAACTGTAAAGGCTTTTCGCCTTTCTCTCCCCTATTTCCTGAATGAGTAGATAGATGGTGATGGTGAAAGGGTGAGGTAAGAGCTCACCAGTGCCTATGGTAACATAGGTAGCTAGGTAAACCCTGTCCGTAGCAAGAAGTACTGGTATAGAGTCTCATTACGCCATTGGATTGGCAAAAGTGCTTCGCTTGAGCGTATTGGCAACAATACGCCTAGATAAATAACTACCCGCGACAGAACACGGCTTATCGTCACACCTGTTTAATTTTATCCCTTTATAATCTCTGTAAGACGTAAAAAAATATTCTCATCAGTATAAATTTTTCCATAAGTTATCTCATGGTCTTCAAAATGTTCAATTAATCTGTTATCATGCTCTAAAATAAGCTTTTGATAGGCTTTTGCTACCTCTTTATTTAAGACTACATCACTATCTTGCAAACTATTTGGGTCGACCAAATTAAACTCACCATTAAGCTGAGGATTCTCTTCAAACCTATCTCGTACCATTAGAGCGTAAACTTCATTTTTATGAGCTATCTCACTCAAATCAACTTCACCATAAAAGTCTCCTACCATAAAGATAAGCGACTTTTGACGTACAACCCCATTTACAAAATCACAAAAGGCTTTGTAGTCTACCTCTTTACCAACTGTCTCTATGGTTACAGCATTTTCTACAATGTTATATATAATATTTTCACTCTTACTTGGTTCAAAAAACCTCTCTGAATGGTTAGAGAAAAATTGTGCTTGAAGTCTGTTATGTCCTTTAAGAGCTGAATAGCTAAGCAATGCCAAAATTTCAGAAGCTACCTCTTGTTTAAGCTTAAATGTTCCAAAATTCAGACTTCCACTCACCATAAAAGCTAAAACAATATTTAACTCTCGCTCCTCATTAAAAACATTGGTCTTTAACCCATTGCCTTTGGCTGTTGCTTTCCAATTTATCTTACGAATATCATCACCGTACTCATAATCCCTAATCTCTCTAAAATCAAGCCCATCACCCTTAAAGGTGGTTAGATGTTCTCCTAAGTTTCCAGAAAATACATCTTTTTTAGCTCTAAGGAGTATCTCTTGTGCTACCTCGTTCATAGCAACTCCTTAGGGTACTTTGATGGTCTCAATAATCGTCTTTATGATGTCATCTGTACCTATTTTTTTAGCTTGGGCTTTGTAGTTAAGCAAAATTCTATGACGTAAAACAGAGTTAGCAATATAGGAAACATCTAAGGGTGTTACAAAATCATTTCCACGAATTAGAGCTACTGCACACGAAGCCTTATAGAGGTCAATAGAGGCTCTAGGACTTGCCCCAAACTCTACATAATCAGCAATCTCATCACACCCATACTCTTTAGGGTAACGTGTAGCAAATATAATTTTTGTCATATACTCTTTAATCGCATCATCTACATGCACCTTTTTAAATGCCTCTCGAATAGCTTTTAAATCATCAACTGAAGCTACTGCATTGACCTCTTCAAAGCCTTTAATAGCAACTCTATCAACTATCTCCATCTCCTCTTCAAGAGTGTTATACCCAACCATTACTTTTAACATAAAACGGTCAAGTTGTGCTTCAGGTAGTCTGTAAGTTCCCTCTTGCTCGACAGGGTTTTCCGTTGCCATAACTAAGAATGGGTCATCTACTTTAAAGGTAGTATCTCCAATAGTTACCTGTCTCTCTTGCATTACCTCAAGTAAAGCTGCTTGGACTTTAGCAGGGGCTCTGTTGATTTCATCTGCAAGTAAAAGGTTTGTAAAAACAGGACCTTGTTTTACAGAAAATTCCCCATTTTTAGGGTTATATATCTCTGTTCCTGTTACATCACTAGGCAACAAATCAGGAGTAAATTGAATACGTTTAAACTCGACTCCTAACGCTTTAGCAATAGCATTAATAGCCGTAGTTTTAGCCAATCCTGGAACACCCTCTACCAAAATATGTCCATTTGCAATTAAGCCTACCAAAAGTGAGTCTAAAAGCTCTTCTTGACCTACTATAATCTTTTTAACTTCTTCTTTAATCTCTTTAATTTTGTTCATACTTATTATAAATCCTTTATTGAAATTTCCACAATTATAAAACTAATCTATTAATACTTAGTAAATGATTATAAAAAATTTATTAATAAATTGTTAATGATTGTTAATAAAATTATTATAGTGTAAGATTCTTTTTTGCTTTGCTACCTTGGTGGCATTTTAAGTACTTTATTCCTCTTGTTTTAAAGATTTAAAATAAATAGAGTATTATTCTTTTATGAAAAAAATTTTAATAACAAATGACGATGGCTTCGATTCTCCTGCACTTTTAGCTCTAGTTGAAGCATTAACTCCTATAGCTGAAGTAATTACTGTTGCCCCAACTTTAGAAAAATCTGCTTGTGGGCATTCTCTAACACTTACTAAACCTCTAAGATTTGTAGAACTAAAAACAAACTTCTATAAACTAGATGATGGAACACCAACTGACTGTGTCTTTTTAGCTCTTCATAAAATCTATAAAGACAATTACCCTGACTTAGTTATTTCAGGTATCAATATTGGTGCAAATATGGGTGAAGATATTACATACTCAGGAACAGCAAGTGGTGCAATGGAAGCTGTACTTCAAGGTGTTCCTGCCATTGCTATATCACAAGATTTTTCAGATGACATGAGAGAAAAAGAGGGATTTGACTATAAACTAGCTACAGAAACTATAGTAACTTTAGTTAAAAAAATTTTTAATGGCTCTTTTCCTCTTGCTCCAAGAAAGTTTTTAAATGTAAATATTCCTGCTCTTAATCCAAGTGAGTCAAAAGGTTTTAAAATTACCAAAACAGGAAACCGTATCTATACAAATGATGCAGATTCTCACTTTAACCCAAGAGGTCAAGAGTATTTTTGGATAGGATTAGTTAACCATGAATGGCTAGAGACAGAAGGTCAAATGAGTGATATTCAAGCTGTAAAGAGTGGTTATATTTCTATTACACCTATTCATTTAGATATGACTTCTCATAAAGATATTAAGAAATTGGAAAAATGGATATAGATTTATCACTTCATAAGCTTTAAGCTTATGAAGAATAAATAGCTACTAACCAAGATGTAAAATATTAAACTGTAAGTACCAAATAGTAACAGATATAATATAACCTACAAGTACAGTCCAACCCAATTTCATGTGTGATGAGAAAGTATATATACCGTGCATTTTACCCATAACACCAACACCTGCAGCTGAACCAAATGAGATAAGAGATCCACCAATACCTGCTGTCATGGTTACTAACATCCATTGCTCTTGAATTGCTATTGGGTCTGTTCCCATATTAGGATTGGCTTTTAGAACAGCTGACATAACAGGCACATTATCTACAATAGCCGAAAGGAAACCTACTCCAATATTTACAGCTGTAGCTCCAAAACTATCATATAGTGCAGTAAAATACTCTAAGAAACCTAAAAAGTGAAGTCCTCCAACCGCAGCTAAGATACCAAAAAAGAAAAGCAATGTATCATTTTCTACTTTTGCTATCCATGAAAATACATTAACACGTGTTGGAGAAGAGCTTTCATTAAGTTTATAAACATATATTTTTAAAATAGCTAGACCAAATAACATTCCCCACATAGCAGGTAAATGCAGTGCTTGATGTGAAACAATCGCAAAGAAAATAGTAAGACCAAAAAGTCCCATAATTATTTTACCACCCTCTAAAATCTTAGCTGGTTCTTCATCTATACTAAATGGTGGTGTTCCATCTGGGATAAATCTGCTCAATAAAAAAGCTGTCACACCCCAACCTAAAAAAGCAGCAGGAAATAAGAAGAGAAACTCTGTAAACTCTGCACGTCCATCTACCCATACCATAAGGGTTGTAATATCACCAAATGGAGACCAAGCACCTCCTGCATTTGCAGCAACAACAATATTAATAGCTGATGGAACTAAAAACTCTTTATTATTTTTATCAATAGTTAACAATACAGTAGAAAGAATAAGTGCTGTAGTTAAGTTATCAGCGATTGGTGAGATAAAAAATGCTAAGAGACCTGTTACCCAAAATAGTTTACTATAACTATAACCTTTTGAAACAAGACGATAACGTAAAGCAGTAAAAATACCTCTATCAATCATTGCTTCAATATAAGTCATAGCAACAAGTAGAAAGAAAAAGATTCCTGAAATCTCAACAATTAAATGGTCAACTTCATGTTCTAAAATATCTCCATCTAAACCATTTATACTAAAGTATAAACCAATAAGCATAAAGATACCTGTACCTGCTAAAAGTGCAGGTTTTGCTTTGTTAATTCGGTACTTATCTTCAGTTGCGATAAAGTAGTAACCAATAACAAATATTGCCAAAGATACCCATCCGACCCATGTGGTCGCTAAGTGTAAATCGTGCATATAAACTCCAATAGTTCAAGACCTGCAAACTTTAAGTTTGAAAATCTTATATTTTTAATTTGTTCTTATTATAGTTAAAAAGTAACAAATCTTAGAGAGGTAGCATAACCTTTTTCTATTATTTTTATACAATTTACACATTTTACTCAAACTCTCCAGAGAAATCTAGCTCATAAAGCATAGAATCAAATCTAAAAATATATTTTTTAAATGCCTCACTACTCATATATGCTCTATAATTATCTTTAAAAGTTATACCCTCCACTTGTGCATGAAGTGGCATCTTTAAATTGAGTCGCTTATGGCTACCATTAAAAAAATTATTTCCTCTATAATTAGTAAATGCCCATACATGCACATCTAACAACTTAGAGTAGGTTGTAAGTAGTAAAATATCTAACTCCCTATTTATTGTAGCCCCTGTTACCATACCTTGCGTATTAAAAGTAGCAATATATTTTGCAATATGTTTTCCTTCTTTAGTACTTAACTTATATAGACGAGTTTTATTATCTTGCCAATCTTTTGAAAAAAGATAGAGTTTGCCATGATAAGCAACCATTGCTTCACAATCGTAATTATTGTTATTTTTTTTTGATTTGAACTCTTTTTGGTCACTATAACGAAATGATATAACCTTTGCACGAACACTCTTTTCTCTTTTTAGAGCTTCACGAGGAATTTTATAAACCCTAAGGTCTTTACGGTTTCCTCTGTTGTTTCCAAAATCTCCAATATAGATATAGTTGTCATCATAGGCAATATCTTCCCAATCTCTATTTCTTGCATTTTTAATTTTTAATGTTTTTATAATATCTCCATTACGTTCACTTATCTGATATAGTTCTGCTCTACCTCCACTATCGTTAAATGTCCAAAGTCTATTGTCAACTTTAATAAGCCCTGAAGATTCTCTAACTCTCTTTGGAAGCTTAAACTTTTCTAAGATAGTTGTTTCACCATATTTTGATTCATGCTCTCTAAACGGAGGAGTTTCTTGAGAAATAGTAGATGATGATGGTAGAGATATAGCTCTACCTAAAGATGGTTGAGTAGTAGATTGAGGTCTCTTTACTATAGTAGACTCAACTTTAGCTCTAGGAGCAGTACAAGCAACAATAAAAGGTACTAACAATAAGAATATTATTCTATTTTTAAGACTCAATATAGTGTGTCCCTAAACTCTCTTTTCGTTTCAATGCTGCTTCTACAATAGCTGAAGCAGTATTTAATCTAAGCTCTAAAAGTCTTCCTATATCTCTATTTTTCATATCAAAAATAGCATTTTTAGCTTTTAGGAGTCCCTTTTTAGTACGGATTACACCCATATCTTCCCACATAATCTTTCGTAAACGCTTTTTATAAACTATATCCTTTTCATGATGAACTATATTATTATACTTTTTATCAAACTTAGGAACAGTAACCTCTATTTTATCTTTAGCTAAAAGGTGGTCAACAGCTCTTTTAGCAAAGACCACTCCCTCAAGCAGTGAATTTGATGCTAAACGGTTTGCACCATGCACCCCTGTAGATGACGCTTCCCCAATAACATAAAGTCCATCAATTCCCTCTACACAACCATCAGTATCACACTTAATTCCTCCTACAGCATAGTGAAATGCTGGAGAGATTGGCACTCTATCTTGTGGAAATTTATAGCCCAATGATTCAAAAGTTCGTGTTATATTAGGGAAACGTTTATGAAACCACTCCTCTTCAAACATAGAGAAGTCCAAATAGACCTCTTGACCTGTTTTTCTTTTAAAATCAAAGATGGCACGACTAACAATATCTCGACTAGCTAACTCTCCTCTCTCATCATAGTCAAACAAAAATCGTCGTCCATCTTCTGAAACTACCCATGCACCCTCACCTCTTAATGCCTCAGTTAAAAGTAATTTTCGTGCAAATGGAGTTTTTACAAATACTGTAGGGTGAAACTGCATCATCTCCATATTTTCTAACTCTATTCCTTTCTCAACACAGATACCATGAATATCTGCTGAAACAGTACGTGAGTTAGTATTGTACTCATATAATGAACCTACACCACCAGAAGCAATAATCACATCATCTGCAATAATCGTCTCATGACGATAGTTTACTAAAGCATTAACTCCATAACATCGACCATCTTCAATAAGTAAATCATACACTAGAGTATTTCTTTGAAGTTGATGTCTGTTTTGAACCATCATAAAGTAGTGCATATAGCGACCTGTTGCATCACCACCTGCATGAACAATCCTCTCTGCTGAATGAGCAGCCTCTTTAGTATAGAGTATATTCCCCTCTTCATCAGTATCAAATTTCATTCCTCTGTCGATAATATCTTTTGTAGTCATAAGAGAGGTACGAGACATAATTTCAACAGCCTCTTCATTATTATGGTATGCCCCTGCTACTAGTGTATCTTCTACATGAAGAGGTATATCTGCTTCATTTAGTGCTGTAACCATTCCACCTTGTGCATAAAAAGTATTGCACTCCCATGGAATATCTTTACAGACAACCAAAACCTTTTTTTCTTTAGGAATATTCATCGCTGCATAGAGTCCTGCTATCCCTGCCCCTATAATTAGTACGTCATATTTTTTCATGGGTCTATTATATTTAGTTTTTATTTAAATTAGAGAAACAATTCTTTACACTTTTAAAAAATAGACATATATAAATTTTTAACATTATTTAACGTAAAATTAAAAGTTATCATCATTTTAATATAATAATTTAATTAATGTTGAAAAGTAATACTCCAAAACACCAAATATATAAGTATCATTTTGTTACTATAAAATATACTAAACCAAAGAAATGGAGAAGAAAAGATGGCATTTTTTGCAAAAGGAAAAGAAAAAGAAAAAAAAGTAACAGTAACCAAAACAACCAAATCAACTAAAACTAGTGATGTTAAACCAATTTCTGCAGCAACTGAGATTTCAAAAAATATTACTATTGAGGGTCACCTTACTGGAACAGACAGTGTCAAAATTGAGGGTACACTTATTGGAAATATTGAAGTAAATAATGTAACCATTGGAAAACATGGTACTGTACGAGGCTCAATTATTGCTCAAAAAGTAACCAACTCTGGACGTGTTGAAGGAGACATCACGTGTAATGACTTGAATATTATGCAAACAGGATATGTAACTCAAAAAGTACACTCAAATGTAGTTATTTTAAGTGGTGAGATTTTAGGTGAAGTTTTAGCTGAAACCTCTATTAACATTACTCCAACAGGTAAAATCCAAACCACTTCATTGACAAGTAAACGTATTATCGTTAATGGTACTGTGGAAGGAAGACTTACTGCTTCTGAACTTCTTGAAGTTGGCTCAAATGGACTTGTTAATGGTGAGATTTCTGTTAAAAATATTAAAACTGATGAGGGTGGTAGAATTATTGGTTCTATGGTAATGTATACAGAGCCAACACAAAAAGTTGAACAGAAAAAACCAGAGGTAATTGAAGCTACCATTGAAGAGAAGTAAACAATTACTTCTCTTTGGGTATCTCTTTTTTAGATGACTTATCTACCAAATAAGGGTCGGCTTTATATCCACAACCTATCAATAGTATACAGCAAATAAATGTTATAATTATTTTATGAAACATGCAAACACAATTCTTTCTCATATTCAATCTCTTCCTCAATTTAAATTACTTAAGAGCCACTACTGCTATCAAAAATTTATCTCCTCTTTAAATCCACGTTTTCAAAAAGCCATCGCCTTTGTCTATGTAAGAGATGAAATACTCTATGTAGCCCTCTCTCACCCTGGTTTTAAAATGGAAATGAGCTATCAAAAAGAGATACTCTTAAGTATATTGTATATTTTAACTAAACAAGAGAAGAGGTGTCAACTAATAAAAGCCAAAAAAGTTATTTTTTTTAACTCAAAACATATATCAATTATAAAAGAGAAAAAGATAGAGAGTACAGTACCCCACTACCAAGAGATGGCATCAGGTGAGTTTACTATAGAGAGTGAAGACAGTGATATTAGAAGAGCTTTTGAGGCTATTAAAAACTCTATAAATGAACATGCAAAATAATATAAAAATCATAAATATTATAGAGTTATCTATGATGTATCACTTGCTGAAATATTGGATTATGTTGAAGAGCTATATAAGTTAAGTGGTACTCAATATAATCTTTGTGCCTAAGGGGACATGGCTAAGGGGCTAAAGGGCTAAGGGGACACGGGCTAAGGGGACAGGTGAACGTAATCGTACGATTACGTTCACCTGTCCTCTAAATTCCCTAAATTCCTAAATTCTAAATTCAAGGGATATGCAACAGAACTCTCACTTGGACAGATAAAAAAATTACAAGAGAGCTTTGAGAGTGTATCTATTATTGCATCTGCACACCCTCTAAACTTGGCTTCAAAACGAGTACTTGAAAAGGTAGAAATGGAGCTTGTAGAGTCTTCGGTTGAGTTGCCAAATCGTGGGGTTATAGATTGAAGGAGAAGAGATGAAAACAGTATTTACCAAAATAATAAATAGAGAGTTACCTGCTTATATTATTTGGGAAGATGAAGAGGTTATCTCATTTCTACCCAAGGCAAACTTTATGAATAAAGGGCATATTTTAATTGTTCCTAAAGTTCAGGTTGACCATATATTTGACTTAGATGATGAGATTTATCATAAGTTGTGGAGTGTTGCTAAGTTGTTAGCAAAACCATTAAAAAGATTGACAAAAGCAAAGAGAATAGGTATTGGTGTTGAGGGATTTTCTGTTCCTCATGTGCATATTCATCTTACACCTCTGTTTAATCAATCAGAACTTGACCCTCATAGAGATGTCTTTTGGAGCATAAAAGAGCGAGAAGAGTTTGTTGAGGAGATGAAGAAGTTAATAGATTATAATGACGGGAAAGAAAATAATATATAAAAAGGAAAAAAATGTCATACCTACAAAGAATAAAAGAGAACAACAACTACACAGAAGAGGATAAGATTCCATTTCTTATCGACAACAAAAGAGTAGGACAGATTCGTAAAGAGTATTTAGAGTATATCTTGTCAAGTGATATATTTGTATTAAAAGATGAAGATTATATAGCGATTGTGCAAGGGTTAAGATGAAAATAGAACAATTTATAAAAGATTTTGAAAAACAATACAACTACAAAGTTATCTACATTACCAAGTACGGCTCAAAGCTTTACGGTACAGATAACCCAAACTCAGATACAGACTATAAGGGGTTGTTTATTCCTAGTAAAGAGTCAGTTTTGTTAAAAAAAGATATAGAACACTACAACTTTAACTCAAACAACACCAATACCAAAAACTCAAAAGATGACATAGACCTGCAACTCTTTAGTATCTATAAGTGGTTTTCACTTCTAAAAAAGGGAGAGACAGGGGCTATAGATATTCTCTTTTCTCTCTTTAGAGAAGATACACAGGTGTTTAATGACCCTAAATATACTTTGGTACTTAAAGAGAACTACAGACGATTTTACAACAGAAATCTACACTCATTTTTAGGTTACTGTGTAGGACAGAGCAAGGTCTATAATATTCGTGGAGAACGCTTTAATGAGTTACATAGTTTTGTTGAGTACTTTAGTGAGTTGGCTAAAGAGCATGGGGCAGATAAACTAGAGAGTATCTACCCTCTTGTTAAAGAGCTATTTGCAAAGCATAAGTATAAATATATTAAGTTTGTATCAGCTCCAACTTCACGTGGTTCAGGAGAGGCAAAAGAGGGAATCTACATAGAGGTTTTAGGAAAGCGATTTTTAGGAACAGTAACCATTAAGTACTTTTTAGAAAAGATAACCGATATGGAAGAGCAGTTTGGAAATCGTGCTAGAGCTTCAGCTAAAGGGGTGGATTTTAAAGCTCTCTCTCACGCTGTACGTGTAATTGATGAAGTTGAGGAGTTGATAGATGATGAGTTTATTACCTTTCCCCTTAAAAATAGACTCTATGTTACCTCCATAAAAGAGGGAGAGAGAACTTTAGAAGAGGTTATGGACTATATTGACCAAAAACTAAATGTAGTACAAGCCAAACTTGAGAACTCCTCTTTGCCTAATAGGTCAGATGAAGTGTTTATAGATAGGCTTTTGTTGGAGTGGGTTGAGGGGATTAGATTTTATCTATAATTAGTCCCTCAAACCCATTCAAAATCTCATAAACCTGCTCTTCTTGATACGCTTTATTGTCTCCAAAAATCACTTTTTTAGTTAAGATATTTATGTCTGAATCTCTATACAATTTCAGTAATTTTTTGCAATTTTTTTTGAACTCCTTTGAGCTTAGCCCAAATACTTTAGCACTTTTCGCTGTCTGTTTGATTATTCTATTCCAATCTATGTTTGTATTGAATTTTGCAATATTATACAGGTCAACAAAATCTTTAAACTCCTCTCTATGTTTGAGGGTAGCAATTTTATTGGTCAAGATATTATTTAGATTGTCAAGTCTGTACCCATCTTTTATAAGTAGAGAAGTGTTACTCCTTTTTCTATAATCCAAGACAAATTGTAACTTCAATTTTATCTTATTGTTATAAGCATAGTAGATAAAAGAGCTATCTGACAATATCTTATATTCGGAGAGAAGTGTTAAGTTTTTTTCAGCTTCAACGGTGTATTGAACTCTGATTCTCTTTAATATCTCCTCTTTTGCATTATGAAAATACTCCAAACTCTCTTTTGTATTGTCAAGATTGATAAAAAAGTCCAAATCATCAGAGTGTCTTGGTAACTTTTCATGGTTAAGAGGCAAAATAAATCTATTTAGAGCTGTTCCTCCACTAAGATAAAAATTGGTTGGCTTAGAAAAGGCAAGGGCTAAGATTTTATCTTGAAATGGATAAAGTTTGTTGTAATAGTAGTTGTCATCTTTTATAGTAAAAAAGTCTTTGACATCGTCAAATAGTGGCATTATAATCGACTATATAAAGCTCTAACTGATGCTTGACGACTAGCAGGATATATTTGAGAGATTATCTCTTCGTTAATATTCTCTTTTAAAAACTCTTTTGTTACCAATCTTCTAATGGTTATATAAGGCATATAAGCTATCATCTTGGTCAAAGCCCAATTTCGATTATTGGTTGTTAGTAGTTGTAAAAACTCTTCAGGATTATAGTTTGTATCCCAATTAATTTTTTCAATGGCATTAATAAGTGAGATTTTACGCTCTTTTGAGTAGTTTTTTATATCTCTAAAGATACTCATTTTCTATTGCCTTTTTGTTTTAATTATAGCATAAAGTTCTTAATGACTTTTTAATTCGTCCCCTCCAATTTCTTTAAAAGCACTTCACGAACCATCTCATTTAAAGCCAAAGGCTCTAACACTTTAACATTGGGTAACCACTTTATAATCAACTCCTCAACCTCTCTATAGCTTGTAATACTATACTCTACTTCCAAATCTCCATTTTCAAGCCTCTTTGTAATCTTTTGTGTTGGTAGGTACTTTTTTAAGATAAAATATTTAGCTACTTTCTGTTTGACAAGCAATCTTGCAACACTCTTTTTTGCTCCAAATTGAGCCCAAGGGGTTTGGATAGAGTCTATAAACTCTTCAATCTCTTTAACTCTATAAAATTTTTTAGATGTGTAGCTAAGCTCTTTAATTAGTGCTATTCTTAAAGATGCAAAAGAGTTTTTTGATATATTTTCTCCAACCACATAGAAGTTTTCATTGAGAAAAATAATTTTGTATGGGTGAAAGATACGCTCTTTTGTAGCGTATTCACCTTGATATTTAACGGAAATCTCTTTATTAAACTTAATAGCATGTTCTAGCTTTTTGAGCATCTCTTTGTCTTTAATAATCTCAAATGGTTTGGATTTAAAATCGTAAACCGACATGGAGTTTTTTATAAGGGTATCAGTTTTAACAGAGATGAGTGATTTTTTATTTGTAATATCAAATAGGTTTGTAATGTTTGCTAAGGTCATCAAATCGGTTGCATGAAGCAACTCATCAAGTAGTACCTTTTTGTGACCTTTGTAACAGTTCCCCTCTTTAGAGAGAAAGTCCCCAAAGATTTCACGAATAAGCTTAATATCACGCTGAATGGTACGAGGAGCAACATCATAATAGTCAGCAAGAGCATTGACGCAGAGTCTTTTACCCTCATTTAAATCTTTTAAAATCTCTATGGTTCGGTATAGGCTTGATTTTTGGCTCATGGGTAGAAAATTCCTTTATGACTGTATATGTCGTTTAATTATATTACAATGGTGCTTAGAAAAGATAGAAAAGAGGCAAAGATGAAAATAGTAGCAGTAGTTCTAATTGTGATGGTGGTTTTATACTTTGGGTATAAAAAATTAAATCTAACCGAGGAGAAAGAGATGAGCATAAAAATAGAAAAAACAGCAAAAGTATCGCATGGTGACCATTGGGGAGCAATGTATGGATTTTCAGAAGATACAGAGCATAAGGTCAATGAGAGTTTTGATGAGCTAGAGCTTCAAGAGGTACTAAGTGATAATCTTGCACTCTATCATTCATCTTATGGGCAAATAGAAAATATAGCTATAGTCAAAGATAGAGAGCTACTAACTCTCTTTCCTCAACTCTTGACTAAAAAAACTGTTCCTATAACGTTAAAGTCTATTGTAGAGTGGACACCTACAGATGGGCTAGAGGCTCACATAAAAGGCTCTGGTAGAGATACATTCGGTCTAGGATTTTTTGCAACTGATTATGCCAAAAATAGAGAGCTTTATAAAAAAGGAGGAACACTAGAGATTGCACTTTCAGCCTTTGCTTATGTAGTAGAAAAAGGTGGTATGTCTAAGACTAATGAGAGTAATGAAGTACTATTTTCAGAAGATTTTTGTGGCTATTTTCCTTCACAAGAGATTGATGATGGGTATGGTTTTGAGTTTATAGGAAAACTACTCTCTATTGAGACAATGAACTATAGGGATGAAAAGTTTTACATAATGGAGGTGAAATTGATAAATGATAATGAGTTAGAGTTTATTTTACCTATGGCTGTCAATGTTAAAAATGTTAGAGATGAGAAGATAGAGGTTGGAGATAGTATCTCTGGTGTGTTTTGGTTACAAGGGAGAATTTTGTAGGAGAGATTATATTTTTCCTTAAAATTCCTCT
>JALWMP010000090.1 GCA_026996165.1 Campylobacteraceae bacterium | reverse complement strand
GTTTAAGAACCTCTTTTAAATGTAAGTTAGAAGAGGGTTCAAGGGCAGAGACAAGTAGTTTCATCTATTAACCAAGCTTAAGACCAACCACAAAACCAGCTAAAGCTCCAACACCTGTTTGAAAAGATGTAATACGATGTTTTACAGCAGTGACAAGATAGTTAAAATAGTCAGCTCCTTGAGAAATACTCTGCTCTAATACTTTATCATCAATTTTAAAGACACCTTGAGACTCAAGAAAAAACATAGCAATAAGTCCAAAACCTAAAATAAAGAGACCAATTTTAAAACTCTTTTTTATAAAAAAACCTACAGCTAAACCAATTAAAAATGATGTACCCATATCTAGGTATGGAATAGGGTGGTCAACATTTGTAGCTCCCTCCATATTATCTAAAGGTGGTCTATAGAAAGCTTCATTGCCTGTTTGTGCTTGTTGTTTCATTTGCATGTACTGTTCTTCGTTCATTATTTTCCTTTTTGTTGAATTTATTTTACTATTGTAACTTAATATTGTTGATTAATCGTTTCCAATTAACTCCAAACATAAGTCAAAACGGTTATGTGTCATAAGGTGTACCTTTGGGTGAAGCTTTAAAATCTCATTAAAAATACTCTTAGATAGATTAAATCCAACCTCTTGCTCTTTTTCTGCTCCGTCCATGGCAGCTAAATCCATCTCTTCAATAATACTCTTTGGTACAGTAATTCCTGGAACTTTGTCTGAGATAAAATTTGCAGTTTTTGCTCTGACTACAGGAAACTGTCCTAGTATTAGTTGCGCTTCATTTGCTGTATCTCTTACACTTAATAATTTTGCTTCTTCAAAAAGTTCAATTAAAACTTTAGCATTTTCAATATCATAAATAGGTTGAGTAATGATAGCTCTTGCTCCATAGTCTAATTTTTTAATCATCTTCTTTTGAATTCTTTTCATATCTTTAGCATAAGCATTTGAAACAGCAAAAGGGTAGATAGGTTTTGGTTTTGGATTTAGCTCTTTATTTGAGTAATCAAAACCATTATTTAACCTATAGATAATACTTAAAAGCAGAGTTGAATCACGCTCTAAAACACCTTTAACCTCTGGTTGGTCAGAGTACTTTGCTGGGTCACCTGTAAGGGCTAAGATACAACGTAAATTAAAATCATTAGCACCTAGAAGAGTTGATTGTAAAGAGAGTTTGTTTTTATCTCTCATGCTCATAGTTGCAATAACAGGTTTGTTAAAAGCTTGTTGTACCTGAATGGCAGATAGTACTCCACACATTTTAAGTTTAGCAAGTGGATTGTCAGTAACTGAAAAACCTGCTACTTTTTCATGAAGGTTTAAGTCTCTTATTTTATTTATAATAGGTTTAATAGAAGCACCATGTGGTGGAGTAATTTCAACAGTTATAAAAGGTCTATTGCTCTGTAGTGTTTTACAAAAATTCTCAAACATATATTTAATTTTAATCCTAACAAGTAATTGGATATAATTCTACCGAAAAATAACATAGAGGTAATATAAATATAATGAAATTAGCAGTATTTGATTTTGATTCGACACTAATGGATGGAGAAACTATTGACTTTTTTGCCCAAGAGCTTGGTTTTAAAGATAAAGTTGTAGCTATTACAGAACGTGCTATGGCAGGTGAGTTAGATTTTTATGCGTCATTGGTAGAGAGAGTGGCACTTTTAAAAGGGTTGCCTTATGAAAAAGTAGAATCTATTTGTAACTCTTTACCAATGATGAATGGAGCTAAAGAGGTTGTCGATGGTTTAAAAGATAGAGGCTATAAAGTAGTCTGTTTTTCGGGTGGTTTTAGAGATGCAACTAAACCAGCTTGTGAAAAATTGGGTATAGATGCAGATTTTTCTAACTTTTTACATGCAGAAAATGGAGTGCTTACAGGTGCTGTTGGTGGTGAGATGATGTACTCTAATGCTAAAGGAGATATGCTTATACGTCTACAACGCCTATTAGGTATTACAAGAGAAAATACCTTGGCTATCGGTGATGGTGCAAATGATTTAAGTATGTTTGCTCATGCTGATACTCGTATAGCTTTTTGTGCAAAACCAATACTTAAAAAGGCTGCTACTCACTCTATTGATGTAAAAGATTTACGAGAAATTTTAAATATTGTTGTTTAGATTAGTTGCTTTATTAATTTTTTATTAATAAATTAATCAAATTATTAAAAAAATAAGAAAAAATTATATAGGATATTAAAACATGGACATTTTACAAGCCATTATTATAGGAATAATAGAAGGATTTACAGAGTTTTTACCCATTTCATCAACAGGGCATATGATTGTTGCTTCAAAATTTTTAGGAGTTGAGCAATCAGCTGTAGTTAAAGCTTATGAGGTGATTATTCAATTTGCAGCTATTTTAGCTGTAGTATTATTATATAGAGATAAGATTAACTTCAAAGAGATTAATCTTTGGAGTAAAATTATTGCAGCCTTTTTTCCATTGGCAATTATTGGATTTATTCTCAAAGATTGGGTTAAAGAGATTTTTAATGTACAAACTGTTGCTTATATGTTTATTATTGGTGGGATTATTTTTCTAATTGTAGAGTACTTTCATAAAGATGAAGAGTCTACTGCTAAGGATATAGAAGATATAACATGGAAACAAGCCATGAATATAGGTTTTGCACAAGTTCTATCTTTAGTTCCTGGAACTTCAAGGGCAGGTTCAACTATTATTGGGGGAATGCTCTCAGGTGTAAGTCGTAAGGCTTCAACAGAGTTTTCTTTTTTGTTAGCAATTCCTGTAATGATGGCTGTAAGTGGCTATGATTTATTAAAGCACTACAAAGAGTTTTTACATGCAGATATAACAGCTTTTGCTATAGGATTTGTAGTAGCATTTGTAGTTGCATATATTACTATAAAGATGTTTATTATATTTTTGCAACGATTTACATTTGTTGCATTTGGAATATATAGAATAATTTTTGGAATTATTCTATTGATGATAATATAAGGTAAAGAATTTGACATTTAAAGATTTTAAATTTCACAAAGACCTCTTAAAAGGGATTAGAATAGCAGGATTTAAAGAGCCAAGTCCTATTCAGAAGATGGTTATTCCTATTATAGAAAAGGGTGAAGATTTAGTGGGACAGGCTCATACAGGTACAGGTAAAACAGCAGCTTTTGGGTTACCATTAATGGATAAAATTGCTAAAAAAGAGATTGAACGTGCATTGGTTATTACTCCAACACGAGAACTTGCAACTCAAGTTAGTGATGAGCTTTATCACCTTGGACGTTTTTGTGGTATAAGAACTATTACTGTTTATGGTGGTGTGGGGTATGGACGACAAATTGCTCTTATAAACAAAGGTGTACAAGTTATTGTTGCAACTCCTGGGCGACTTAAAGATCTATATAAAAAAGGAAAGATTGACTCTTTTAACCCTGAAATAGTTGTTTTAGATGAAGCCGATGAGATGCTAGATATGGGTTTTTTAGAGGAAATTAAAGAGATTTTTGAGTATATTCCTCAAAATAGACAGACACTCCTCTTTTCTGCAACTATGCCTGAACCTATTAAAGAGTTAGCTAATGAGATTTTGACAAATCCTCAATTTATTTCAGTAGTTGGTGAAGATGAGAGTACTACTAACAATGTTATTGATCAATTCTATTATGTCATTGAGGAGGCTCAACGTGATGAAGCTATAGTAAAACTTTTAGAAGCAGAAAATATTAATAAGTGTATTATATTTTGTAGAATGAGACGAGAAGTTGACAGATTAACAGAGCATTTAAGGGCTATGGGATTTTTAGCAGAAGGATTACATGGCGATTTAGAGCAGCTGGAGAGAGAACGTATTGTCAAAGAGTATCGTCGTGGTGAATCAAAAATAATGGTTGCTACAGATGTTGCCTCAAGAGGTTTAGATGTAAAAAATGTTACTCATGTTTTTAACTATCATATCCCTTTTGACCCACAATCTTATGTACATAGAATTGGACGAACTGGAAGAGCAGGAAAAGCAGGAAAAGCTATAACTTTGGTATCAACAGAGGAGTTTAGAGAATTGCAACGAATCAAAAAAGAGGTAGGTGCTGATATGCAATTAGCTACTATTATTTTTGATTCAAACAATGAAGATAGCTTTAGTGATTTTTCATCACTTCAAACTATGGTAGAAGAGGTAGATATTGCTCCTATTGCAATAGATTTCATTGATAGTATGGAAGAGATGGATTATCATGAATTTGTTGAGCGTGTAGTTACATTATTGATTCAAGAAAAAAGAGCATCAACTAATCAGATAGGATTTGATGAAGATACTGTCAATAGTATGCTAGAGAGTTACGAAGACGAACAAAAAGTAACACGTAAGAGTAACCGTAAAAAAAAGCATCGTTAAACACTTTTAAGATTGCTAGTTTTTGGGCTATTGCACCCTATGCAATGGGTGGCTTAGAGAGATTTTTTGGCTAAGGTATTGTTCAAGGATTTATCGTTAGAATACCGCATAAATTTCGTATGGAAGGTTTTTTTATGGCTGACGTAAATGACATAAACAATGTAGTTGAAGCATTGAAGTTTATGGTACTTGGAATGGGAGTTGTATTTTTATTTCTCTTTGTTCTTGTAAAAGTAGTTGAGCTTCAAGCAAAACTAATAGCAAAGTATTTTCCCAAAAATACTCCTAAGATACCTGCTACTCCAGCAGGAGATTCAGCCGATGATGAACAACGTAGAGTTGCCGCCATTATTGCTGCTGTAGCCGAATTTCGTAAAAATAAATCATAATAAATTGAGGGTATAAAATGGCAAAAAAATATATTGATGTGATGGACACTACCTTTAGAGATGGATTTCAATCTGTCTTTGGTGGTCGTGTTCTCATGGAAGATTTCTTTCCAGCAGTAGAAGCTGCTAAGAGTGCAGGTATTAATCACTTTGAGTTTGGTGGTGGAGCTAGATTTCAGAGTCTTTTTCTCTATTTACAAGAGAATGCGTTTGATATGATGGATAGATTTAGAGAGATTGTAGGACCAGAAGCAAACCTACAAGTACTATCTCGTGGTATTAATACGGTAATGCTTGATACAGGTAGTAGGGAAATAATTGACCTTTTTGCAAAGATGTTTGCAAAACATGGAACAACAACAGTGCGAAATTTTGATGCACTAAACGATATTAATAATTTGGTATATAGTGCTTCTTGTATTAAAAAATATGGTATGAACCATGAAGCTGTTATAACTATAATGGATTTACCTCCAGGGTGTAAAGGGGCTCATGATGTCGCTTTCTATGAAAAAACTTTACGAAATATATTAGATAGTGGAATTGAGTTTGACTCTCTCTGTTTTAAAGATGCGTCAGGAACAGCAAATCCAAATAAAGTCTATGAGACTATATCAATGGCTAGAAAAGTTTTAGGTGAAGAGGTTCACTTAAGATTTCATACTCATGAGACAGCAGGTGTTTCAGTTGCATCTTACTTAGCAGCTCTTGAAGCAGGTGCAAATGGTATTGATATGGCAGCTAGTCCTGTTAGTGGTGGTACTTCTCAACCAGATATATTAACTATGTTACATGCAACAAAAGGAACTCATTATAATCTTGGTGATTTAGAACTAAATAAAGTTCTTAAATATGAAGAGAAACTTAAAGAGTGTCTAAAAGAGTATATAACTCCTGTAGAAGCAACACAAGTCTCACCTCTTATTCCTTTTTCTCCAATGCCAGGTGGTGCATTGACAGCCAATACTCAAATGATGAGAGATAATGATTCTCTTGATAAGTTTGATGAGGTAATTACTGAGATGAAAGAGGTTGTTGAGAGAGGTGGTTATGGTACTTCTGTAACTCCTGTTAGTCAATTTTATTGGCAACAAGCCTATGAAAATGTTATGTTTGGTAAATGGAAGAAGATTGCACCAGGTTATGGACGTATGGTTCTTGGTTATTTTGGTAAAACACCAGTTGAGCCAGATGCTAAAATTGTTAAAATGGCATCAGAAGAGTTAAAATTAGAGCCAACAACAGAAAATCCTTTAGATATTGCAGATAGAGAGGTAACAAAGTCTATTGCATATTGGAAAAAAATGCTTGAAGATGAAGGGTTAGAGACAACAGAAGAGAATATCTTTATTGTAGCAACATGTCAGAAGAAAGGGATAGCGTTTTTAAAGGGTGAGAGTCCTTTAATGGTTAGAAAAGGTAAAAATAATGAAAATTGTGGAGAAGAAAAGATGAGTGGTAGTTATACAGTAGTAGTAGATGGTAAGAGTTATAGTGTTCAAGTAGCAGAGGGTGATGCCCAGATTTCTGTTGTACCAAGTAATGCACCTAGCACACCAACAACACCAGTACCAACACCAACTGTCACCCCTGTAGCTTCAGGAGGAAAAGGTTCTATTGAAATTCACTCTCAAACTCCAGGTAATGTTTGGAAGATTTTAAAAGCACCAGGAGACTCTGTTAATGAGGGTGAGCAGATTATGATTCTTGAAGCTATGAAGATGGAGATTGATATTGTTGCTGAAAAAACAGGTATAATTAAGTCGATTGAAGTTAAGACAAATGATGCTGTAGTTGATGGACAGCTTCTTGCAACAATGGAGTAATCCATGAAATTAAAACAGATATTTACTGCTCTTTTGTTTGCCTTAGTTGCTTTGACCTCTTCTGCTTATGCAGAGGAGCATAAAGCAGTAACCAATCCAGAAGCAAGTAGTGTAAAAAAAGAGTACCACCCCAAATCACTTAGTGAACTAGCAGTAAGCTTTTGGGAGACGACAGGTATTAAAGCTATTTTTGATACCAATGATGGTGAGATGAGTGCAGACCCAGCAGGGGAGTTAAAAGAGCATAAACTTGGAGCTTTTGAATCATCTTTTGGTCGTATTATCATGATAATGATAGTATTTTTACTATTTTATTTAGCCATTGCAAAAGGGTTTGAACCACTACTTCTTATTCCTATAGCTTTTGGAGGATTACTTGCGAATATTCCTCTTGCACATATGGCAGGACCAGATGGAATGTTGGGAGTTATCTACAATATGGGAATTGCCAATGAGTTCTTTCCTCTACTTATTTTTATGGGTGTTGGAGCTATGACAGACTTTGGTCCACTATTAGCCAATCCTAAAACAGCTCTACTTGGTGGTGCTGCTCAGTTTGGTATCTTTGGTTCATTAGTAGGAGCTACTGCTTTAGGATTTGACCTTCAAGATGCTTCGGCAATTTCTATTATTGGTGGAGCTGATGGTCCAACTTCTATCTTTATTGCCAATAGATTAGCTCCTGATATGTTAGGAGCTATTGCTGTTGCTGCTTACTCATATATGGCATTAGTTCCTGTTATTCAACCACCAATTATGAGAGCATTAACTACTAAAGAGGAGCGTCAAATCAAGATGGGTATCCAGCGTCCTGTTCATAGATTGGAAAAGTTAATTTTCCCAATTATTGTTTTAATGTTGTCTATTATGGTACTTCCTGAGTCTACTCCTTTAATTGGTGCTTTTGCATTTGGTAATTTTGCAAAAGAGTCAGGTGTAGTTGATAGACTCTCTGATACTATGCAAAACTCTTTAATTAATATTGTTACTATATTCTTAGGTTTAGGAGTTGGTTCAAAATTAGCAGCAGATAAATTTTTAGTTCTTGAGAGTTTAGGAATTATGATTATTGGTCTTATTGCTTTTGCTGCTGGTACAGCAGCTGGAGTGATTATGGCTAAAATTATGAATAAGTTTTCTAAAGAGCCAATCAATCCACTTATTGGAGCAGCAGGTGTCTCAGCTGTACCTATGTCAGCAAGAGTTGTCTCTAAAGTTGGAGCTGAAGAGAGACCAGGAAATGTTCTTCTGATGCACGCAATGGGACCAAATGTTGCAGGTGTTATTGGTTCAGCAGTTGCTGCTGGTGTGTTACTTTCTATTTTTAAATAGAGACAAAAAATAACGTTACATTAAGTAACGTTATTCTAAATAATCATTTAATTGAATAAGTTTTTAATTTGAGTTTGAGTAATTTTTATGAATTTTATTTAACTATATTAAAAACCTTTTTTTATGCTTTTGTAGATATACTATTTTCTCAAACTCAGGTTGTTAATATATATTCAATAGTATAATTTTGCGAATATTTATAGATGTTAATATTGACAATAACTATATAGTAAATAAAATGAGATGTAAATCCTCTCCTTTTATTTGCTATAAAATAGCAAAATATAACATATATAAACGTAAAGGTACAAAAGATGAGCAACCGTATACCAAATGGTCTCGATAAACTAGGACTTGAAAACATTGGAGAGGTTTACTACAACCTAAGTTTTGATGAACTTCAAGCACACGAAGTAAACAATAATGAGTGTAAAATCTCATCAACTGGAACAGCAATGTGTGACACAGGTATCTTTACAGGAAGAAGCCCTAAAGATAAATATTTTGTTGACCAAGCTCCATCAAATGAACATATTTTTTGGGGAGATATTAACAAAAAAATTGAAAAAGAGAAGTTCGATAAGCTTTTTGATTTGACTAAAAAACAGTTATCTGGAAAAGATATTTATGTAATGGATGTCTATGCAGGTGCTTCACAAGCAAGTAGACGCTCTGTTCGTTTTATCTCTGAAGTAGCTTGGCAAGCACATTTTGTTAAAAATATGTTTATTCGTCCAACCGAAGAGGAGTTAGAGAGTTTTGAACCTGATTTTGTTGTTTATAATGGGTGTAAAACGACAAATCCAGACTATAAAGAGATGGGGCTTCACTCTGATGTTTATGTATGTTTTAATGTAGAGGAGAACATCTCTATTATTGGTGGAACATGGTATGGTGGTGAGATGAAAAAAGGAATCTTCTCAATGATGAACTACTGGTTACCATTAGAGGGTAAACTATCTATGCACTGTTCCGCTAATGTTGGTGAAGATGATGATGTATGTCTCTTCTTTGGTCTCTCTGGAACGGGTAAAACAACACTCTCTACTGACCCAAAAAGAGCTTTGATTGGTGATGATGAGCATGGTTGGGACGACAATGGTGTCTTTAATTTTGAGGGTGGATGTTACGCAAAGGTAATTGACCTAAAAGAGGAGAATGAACCAGAGATTTTTGGTGCTATTGTTAAAGATGCACTTTTAGAAAATGTTGTAGCAGATGAAGAGGGTAATGTTGACTACTCTGACACCTCAAAAACGGAAAATACAAGAGTCTCTTACCCTATTGAGCATATTGAAAACCATAAGGCTGATTTACAAGCTGGACACCCTAAAAATATTATCTTCTTATCTTACGATGCTTTTGGTGTTATTCCTCCTGTCTCTAAACTAACTAAAGAACAAGCTATGTATTACTTTTTAAGTGGATATACAGCAAAAGTAGCAGGAACAGAGCGTGGTATTACAGAGCCTGTTACAACTTTTTCTGCTTGTTTTGGAGAGGCATTTTTACCACTTCATCCAACTGTTTATGCAGACCTTCTTGGTAAAAAGATAGATGAGCATAATGTTAACGTTTATTTAGTAAATACAGGACTTAATGGACAAGGTAAGAGAATGAGTATTAAAGATACAAGAGCATGTATCAATGGTATTTTAAATGGTTCTATTAACAATGCAGAGTTTGAAACATTACCTGTATTTAATCTTCAAGTTCCAAAAACCTTAGAGGGCATTAAAGATAATGCTATTTTAAATCCAAGAAATACATGGGAAGATGAAGATAAATTTAATGAGACACTTAAGGATTTGGCTTCTAAGTTTATTGAGAACTTTGACCGTTATAAAGATAGTGGTTCAAGTGTAGACCATGCAAAAGCAGGTCCACAGCTTTAATATTTGATGAATCTATCTAATCTTGAGAGCTTCAAAATGTAACAACATAAAGCTACTTCTTGCCGTATTTAGTGAATAGTGCAAAGCAACAGCAAGAAGTGTGTAATATAAAAAATATTAATTTATGGAGAACAAAGATGAGCAATCAATTTGAATTAGATTCGTTAGAATACCACAGAGCAAAGAGTGAGTTTGACACAAATGGAAAGACAGGGACACTCTTAACAAAGCCTTGTAATACAGAGCAAGAGTTAGCTATGGCATATAGTCCAGGTGTTGCTTACCCTTGTCTTGAAATTGAAAAAGATATTGATAAAGCGTATGAATACACCAATAAAGGTAACTTAGTAGCAGTTGTAAGTGATGGTACAGCTGTTTTAGGTCTTGGAGATATTGGACACTTAGCTGGTAAACCAGTTATGGAAGGTAAAGGAGTTCTTTTTAAATCTTTTGCAAATGTAGATGCAGTAGATATTGAACTTAATACTAAAGATACAGAAGAGATTATTAAAATTGTTGCTGCAATGGCTGATAGTTTTGGTGGTATAAATCTTGAAGATATTTCAGCTCCTAGATGTTTTGAGATTGAAGATAGACTTAAAGAGATTTGTAATGTGCCAGTATTTCATGATGACCAACATGGAACAGCAGTGATTACAACAGCAGGGCTTATTAATGTTCTTGAGATGAGTGGTAAAAAGGCTGAAGATTTAAAAGTTGTAGTTATTGGTGCAGGTGCATCAGGTATTGCTTGTGCATCTATGTATAAAAGACTTGGTGTAAAAAATATTACCATGCTAGACTCTAAAGGTGTTATTCATAGTGGTAGAGATAACCTCAATAAACAAAAGCAGATGTTTGCATTTGACACAGAAGATAGAACACTGGAAGATGCAATGAAGGGTGCAGATATGGTACTTGGTCTCTCTGGTGCTGACCTTATTGACCCTGAGTGGGTAAAAACAATGAGTGATAAATCTCCTATTATCTTTGCTTGTGCAAATCCAAATCCTGAGATTAAACCACCACTTGCAAAAGAGGCACGACCTGATATTATTATTGGAACAGGAAGAAGTGATTTCCCTAACCAAGTAAATAATGTTTTAGGTTTCCCTCAAATCTTTAGAGGTGCTTTAGATGTTAGAGCTACTAAGATTACAGAAAACATGAAAATGGCAGCTTCAAGAGCGTTGGCTTCACTAGCAAAAGAGGAAGTACCAGCTCATGTAAAAGAGGCTCATGGTCGTGAAACTATGGAGTTTGGTCCAGAATATATCATTCCTTCACCATTTGACAGAAGAGTTCTTGTATATGTTGCTTCAGCAGTTGCACAAGCAGCTATTGAAGATGGTGTCGCAAGAGTTAAAGATTTCGATATGGAAGCATATAGAGAAAAACTACAAAGATTAGCTGACCATCTTGATGGTAAAATATAATCTTTAAGTGTGCTACTTAAATAAATAAATTTAGGTCGGAATATTATAATTTCGACCTATAGAATTAGGCTACTTGTTGTTTAAAAAAATTTGTAAATAGTATCTTTATTTTATCTGCAACAGCTTGATTCAATTCAATCTTAGGTGCAGATTCAATATTTTCTAATGAGTCTAAAATTACTTCTAATCTAAAGACCTTAAAAGTATTGCACAATAGTTTAGATGTTAAGTGAATAATAGTCTTTTCAGGAAACTCCTTTTTAGCTCTCTCATAAAATCCCTCTTCTGTTCCAAGAACGTAAGTATTGACACTATCTCCATTTGATTCGATTAGTTTGAGCATATCGCCTGTTCCCATAGCACGATCAGCAGCTTCTGTTACTTCTGGTTTACACTCAGGATGAACCAATACCATACAATCAGGGTAATCTTCTCTTGCTTTTATAACATCTGCAAGTACAGCAGAGTTATAAACATTACAGATAGGATTATGAGGATAGTTTATAATCCTATCTCCTAAATGTTCAACTGCCTCATCAGCACAATTTCTTTCACCTGCAAAAAGTACCTGTGGAGAGTCAATAGAATTAATAGTCTCAACAACTCTACCTGGAATGGTAATATAATCAGCAAGAAGTTTAAGAGGTAAAGGAGATGTGCCATAACAGACAAATGGTAGATTTGGATATTGACCAATAAAATCAAAAATCTTCTCAAAGCTTAAATCAGCATGACTTGCAATAGGGCAATCAGATAATAAAGGCATAATAACTTTTTTATTTGGTATCATAGCTACTGCCATCTCTGCAAAAAATGTAGGAGCAATTACAACTACTACATCTACATCGTCTCTCTTTCCAATAGTTTGTATATCGGTAAAAAAGCCATAACTATCTGAAAGGTAATCACTCATTTCATGAGTTTCTACTGGTGCATAATGGTGAGCAATAATAACTGCATTGCGTTGTTTTTTTAATTCTTTAATTTTTTGTAACATTAGATTTTCTCGTTTTAATTATTGTCATTCAAATCATTTTTTTGAACAAGAAAATAATACTAAAAATAAACTAATAATATAATATTTTTTAATATTTAATGATATTTTTTTATGAACGTCTCCTAGAATCTCTTTTTCGTGAAGATTTTGTACCACCATTTCTAGCCCTTCTATTGTTAGATCTAGAACCTCTTCTCCCTTTTGTAAAACAGCTATCACAGATAGAAAACTTATATGTAAAATCTAAACTCTTTCCACAGCGTGTACATTTTTTAATAAAGTTCCCCTGTTTTAGAGAGGCTTCAATGTAGTTGTTTAGACGAAGACGTGCATCTATGGCTTGTTGTGTCTCTTGGAATAGCTCTTCAAACTTAAAAGAGAGCCATAGATATAGTGAGATTTCACGTACTCTATCTTCTGCATTGAGCATCATTTCATTGGTCTGAGCAACTTTTGGTAGGTCTCTTGGTGGAAAGTATTTAACAGGTTGGTTAGCCTCTATCTGTTTGATGTATCGGTGAAATACTGATTCGATATATGGTGAAGAGATAGAAGCAGGGGCACAGGCTAAGTGAAAGCGTGTCTTTAGGTCTAAACGGTACTCATCAACAATAGCTGCAATTTCTAACATAGAGTCAATATTGGCTGCGACAAAAGGACCTTCAAACTCCATATTTTCAGCAAAGAAGTTTAAGATTGTAGTTAGATTTTCTGTCTCTAAAATTTCACCAATAAGCATAACATGCTCTAGATTTGCCATTACAGAAAATGGAAGTTCTAGTTTTGGTATAGGTTGGTAAAATTTAGATGTTATAGTTTCTAATGTTTTACCATCTAAAGCTCCAATGTACCCAACTTCTTCTAACCCATAACGTCCAGCACGTCCAGCAATCTGTACAACCTCTGTAGGTAGAAGTTCTCTTCTTCTTAAACCATCAAACTTATTATCTTTTGCAAATAGTAGGGTTTTAATAGGTAGATTTAATCCCATAGCAATAGCATCGGTAGCAACCAATATCTCAGACTCTCCCTCTCTAAATCTTCGTGCCTCTTCTCGTCTTACCTCTGGTGATAAATTCCCATAAACAACAGATACAGAAAAGTGTTGTGAGAGCTGTTGACGTAGTCCTAAAACTTCACGCCTTGAAAAGGCAACAATAGCTGTTCCTTTTTCTATTTTTTTTATAGGAGTAGGATTTGTTAAAAGGATTAACTCGTTTTTACGCTCAAAATGTTTTACTGTGAGTGGCTCCTCAAGGTACTCACAAAGTTGGGTTACAGCATCTAGTGCATCAGCTGAACCAGTTAAAATAACCTTTTTAGCAGGAGCTCCAATGAGTGCATTTGCCCATGCCCAACCACGGTCACGGTCGTTTATCATCTGTATCTCATCTATCACACAAACATCTACATCAACGTTGTTGTTCATCATTTCAATAGTTGAGCTAATGTGTGTTGACTCTTCATCAATAATCTCCTCTTCACCTGTAATAAGAGAAACATTAACTCCTTTACCTTTAAGAGTCTCATATCCTTCTAATGCCAATAGACGTAAAGGTGCAAGGTAGTAACCTGTCTCTGCCTCTTCTAACTCTTTAAGTGCTTGATAGGTCTTTCCAGAGTTTGTAGGACCAACATGAAAAATAATTTCACGGTTAAGTAATCTAGCTAAAGGAAAAAGATTTTTAAAATCTCTAATAGTCTTAGCTAACAACTCCTCTTTTCGTTTTTTCTCTTTTAATGGGCGAATATACTCCATAAAGTGGTAAACAATACGTCTTTTAATTTTTTCTTTAATTTTAAGATTTTTAGATGAGATAACTTGTGGTTCAATAAATTGTAAAATATATTTTTGAATAACCTCATCTTTTATCTCTAAATCATCTGCTAACTCAAATAGTTCATCTTCTATATCTTGAATACTCTGTTCAAAATGCTTTTTCATCTCTTCTTTAACAAGTGTAAGGTCATCTACTATAGGAAGTTGTTCTTTTTTCCAAATAAGTTGATAGATAAAAGTTTTAGCATAAGAGACTACAGCAGTGTAGGGTAGCTCTTTTTCATAAAGATAGTAACTCTTGTCTGTTGCTACAACTATATTGTTTCCTTGCATAGTTACTCTATATTTAGGGTCAATTATTGCAATAATCTCTTTAATAATAGATAGTGGAACTTCTATCTCATAGAGTGAATCTTCAGGTGGCATAGAGCGAATAAGTTTTGTTGCTTCACTTTGTGAGAGATATTTGTGGTCACTATTGACAATCGCTAAAAAATCTTCTATTTCTATTTTTTTTCTGGCAATAGCAGACATCTTAAATGATTCTAACTCTTTTTGAATGTAGGCTTTATCTTCATGTTGTAGAAGATTGTTTTCTATGGAGCTAGTAGTAAGTAGTGACTTAAAAAAAGTCTCTTCATTCATATTAAACTTATAGGAGTAGTAGAACTCCATTTCTCCAATAGAGTTAAAATTAACATCAAGCTTTTCTTCCCAAATTTTTATCTGTTTTTGTTGGCGAATATAGTTGAGTTTATTAATAACCTTTTGAGTGTTTATTTTATTTAATTTAGTATCTATAAAGCTTGATAGTATTTGTTGCTCCTCCTCTTTTGTATGTTCATACTCTTGAAGTAAAGAGACAATATAAGATACTTTATCGCTCTCATTATGTGCTTTTTTTAGTTTTATTTGCTCAAGATAGTTCACTATATGTAGTCGTAGTTGGGTATTTCCTTCAGACCAAGCTTGACGTAAAGCTCGAACCATCTCTTTTTTAGTAAGCATTGCTACTTTTAAGTCAAGTATCATAGTTAGTTCAACTAAAATATTTTCACTTAGGTGTTTAATTCCTTCGTCAAAAGGTTCTCCATCCATTAACTCTTTGATTTTATTGTTTATCTTAATTATCTGTTTTTTCTTTTTTTTTGCCATATTTTTTGAATTCTTTATATTTATTTTGTATTTATATAGTCAGATTATAGCATAAATAGGAAAATTCCTTTATAATAATATAAATATTTCATAAGAGGTTCTATTATTATGCTAAAAAAATTTATTTTAAAATTTGCTTTTTTTTTACATACCTCTAAACGATATAATCGAATTAAGGGTACTGTTGAAGATTTGCTTTTAAATCCTGACTATAAGTATAAAAAATATTTTGATATTTTTATGATTTCACTTATTGTCTCTTCTGTGGTTATTTTAATATATGAAGTAAAACATACTATGCCATCATGGGTTGACTTTGTTGATATATATATTATAACTTTTGTTTTTACTATAGAGTATATAGCAAGGGTTTGGGTTCATAACTCTTGGTCAAAAGAGATAGTTAAGGCACATGGAGAAGCAAAATTTCTTAG
>JALWMP010000089.1 GCA_026996165.1 Campylobacteraceae bacterium | reverse complement strand
CAATACCTCTTTTGGGGTAGCACCATTTTTTTTGAGTCTCTCTGTTAAATCTTTGTCCGATAGTAGATAATCTTCCATAGTAGCATAGTAACTTGGCAGTTTTGTTGCAGAGATAATAATAAACTCTGCTCTTTTGTCTGATACTCTCTCTATATGTGCCATTAACGCATAAGCAATAAGCCCTCCCATACTATGCCCAAAAAATGCAAATGGTCTATCTAAATATGGCTCAATCTCTTTATATAACTTCTCTACCAATACATCTAAATTGGTTATTGGCTCTTCTGCATATAGAGTAGCTCTACCTGCAAGTTGTACCGATATAAGCTCTATGTTTTTGTCTATCTTTTCTCTCCATGGGTAGTAGATAGAACCATTTCCACCTGCGTAGGGGAAACAGAATAGTTGGAGACCGTTTGTTGTGTTGTTTGTTATTTTTAGGTATTTTGTTTTCATGGCGTTATTGTATCTAAAAGTTTTCTTTATTTTTCTTGTTATAAACTATCTATTTTTTGTTATAATACTAAACTTACAGAAAATAAGGAAAAGTATGTTACATGAAATTCTATTGGTAACCATTCTCATTTTACTATTGGGAGAGTATATACCATTTACCAAGACTCTTTGGAAAAAGATTGGCTTAAAGTTAAAGAGTTTTGGAGAGTGGTTTTTAGAGAATTATGAAAATAGACTCTATGATACAAAAGAGGAGTATAGATATAGCAAAGAGAAGAGAGTTAGACTTCAAAACTTCTTTGCACGAGTTATATTTTTTATTGCAGCTATTATAGTTGTTCTATTTTTAGAGATTTTTTGGGAGCTTGGCTTTAAAAAGACTTCTCAGAGCTTTCAAAAGAGTAGGATTGCCGATTTTTTTAGAAAACATATTGAGAGTATGAACAGATATGTTGTTTTAGCCCTTTTTGGAATACCTTTTCTACTTATGGAAGGATTAGGAGTTATTGCACTTGGATTTTTAGCCTCTGGGCATATCTTTACCTTTATTGCACTCTATCTATTTAAAGTTCTCTTCTTTATACCTGTTCATTTTATTTTAGATATTGGTAAAGATAAACTTATGAGTATTGCGTGGTTTAAACGCCGACACGATATGATAGTTGCACTACTTGAGTGGTTTAAAAAATCACAAACCTATGTAAAGGTTCATAACTTTACTGAAAACATTGGAGCTTACTTAAAGGGGTTCAAAAGTCTCTTCTCTATTCAAGTTGTTACCATTAAAAAGGCATTTGAGGGCGAAGATTTACTCTCAGAGGAGTGTGAAGCTCTTCGTGTAGAGCTTACAGCACTAGAAGATAAACTTGGTAAAGAGAATGTTGACAAGGCTCTCTATATTAAATTTTTAGAGTGTATTAATAGACATATTAAAGAGGAGGGGTAATTTTTTGCTCGTTTTCAATATAGACAAAAGATTTAAGCAATAAAAACCTGAGTTCGACGAAATACCATATCCACAAAAGCCTAAAAATAGGTAAGATTTTCAAAATCAAATTTGCAGGACTAACTAGTTAGTCCTGCAAAAATCTGCCGTTGCCTATGCAGTGCTTTGCACTCTCTTCGAGAAAAACCTCGTAAAATCATGGATATGGTATTCCCTCAAACTCAGGTTTAAAGGTGAAATCATGTAAATTTTATTCTTTCCTTGTATCCATGGTCTCCGTAGGTATGTATACAAGAGTAACAATAATAAAAAAGCTACAATACAAAATATATGAACCCATATATTTACATTTTGTTACTTGAAAAATATTGGTAGTTTTTGCTCTCATATGAGTTCCCATTGAGGACGTAATGGGAACTTGTGAAATTTGGCTTTAAACATCAAAAACCTCTTTAAAAGAGAAATCAAAACTATACCTATTGTCTAAATCGAAATGGTAATCTTCCTCTTTAAACTCTCCTTGTAGTTTGTAGTTACCATTTTTGAGTAGATAGACCTCTGCAAACATTCCTGCTGGTTCAACTAAAATATAGTACTTTACACCATTTTGTGCATAGAGAAGTGACTTAAAGTTTCTATCTTTAGCTTTGGTTGAGGGTGATAGAACTTCAAATATAATTTTAGGTGTTTGTGTAAGATATGCTTTTGGGCTCTCTAAGTTGCAAACTACTAAACTGTCAGGTCTTATAACAGTCTCATCACTTATTTTCCAATCTACTTCTGGTAGGGCTTTACACTCTTTCCATTTTTTGAGTTTTGTTCTTAATTCAGCACCAATATTTAAATTTATCTCTTGGTGTGTAATATTAGGAGCAGGAGCCATAGCATAGGGTATGCCATCTATTAGTTCCCAGTCACCCTTCCACTCTTTATAGTCATCATAAGTATAGTTTGGCAGATAATCATTTTTATAAGCTAACATGGAGGTAACTCCTTTATATTTTTTTTTATTATAACAAATAAAATCTCTCAAAGAGAGATAAAAGCATTATTTTTAAACTTTTTAAAAAATCAAATCATTACACATCAAAAAGGCGATAGTTTAGATAATCGACTTAAAAATTTAAAAGTCATTAATCCTGAAAAAAGCAAATGAGTTAGAGAGGCTTTGGACTCACTCAATAAAAAGTTAGATATTAAACTCTCTGATATTTGTATTATCTCTGCTAAAGATTTTTATGATGCAGTGGCAGTGAAGAATAGATTTAAAATATAGAACTTTTTACAAAAGAGAAGATATTTAATCTTCTCTAATTTTCCAAGGAAGTCCTTGAACCATTAACTCCTCCATAAATGGGTCAGGGTTAAACTCTTCCATATTGTAGACACCATCTGCTTTCCATTTTCCTTCAAGCATAAGTTTTGCTCCAATCATGGCAGGAACACCTGTAGTGTAGCTTACTGCTTGGCTCATAACCTCTTTATAGCACTCCTCGTGGTCGCTTACTTGGTAGATGTAAATCGTTTTCTCTTTGCCATCTTTTAATCCCTTAGCGTAGATACCAATATTGGTTTTTCCTTTTGTTCTCTCTCCTAATGTTGCTGGGTCAGGAAGTAGGGTAGAGAGGAACTCCATAGGAACGATTTTCATGCCTTTGTGTTCTACCTCTTTTATACCTAACATTCCAACATTCTCTAAACACTTCATGTGAGTAAGGTAGCTCTCTCCAAATGTCATAAAGAAACGAATACGCTTTAGCCCTTTAATATGTTTAACCAGTGACTCCATCTCTTCATGGTAGAGTAGGTAGGAGTCTTTTTCGCCAACTTCTGGGTAGTCCCAAACCTGCATAATCTCCATAGGTTTAGTCTCTATCCACTCTCCATTCTCCCAATAGCGACCATTTGCACTTACCTCACGTAGGTTAATTTCAGGGTTAAAGTTAGTAGCAAATGGGTAGCCGTGGTCTCCTGCGTTACAATCTAAGATGTCAATAGTGTGAATCTCATCAAAGTAGTGTTTTTGAGCATAGGCACAAAAGACATTAGTAACCCCAGGGTCAAATCCACTCCCTAAAAGCCCCATAATCTTAGCTTTTTTAAATGCCTCATCTCTTGCCCACTGCTCTTTGTACTCAAATTTGGCTGTGTCGGGGTGTTCGTAGTTGGCTGTATCTAGGTAGTCAACTCCACACTCTACACAAGCGTCCATAATGGTTAAGTCTTGGTATGGAAGTGCAACATTAATAACAACATCAGGTTTAACACGGTTAAAAAGCTCCACTAGCTCCACTACACTATCTGCATCTACAGAGGCTGTTTTTATCTCTACTCCTACTCTATCTTTAACATTTTTTGCAATCTGGTCACACTTACTAAGGGTTCTACTTGCAAGGGTAATCTCTCCAAAGGTATCGCTATTCATCGCACACTTAAAGGCGACAACATTTCCCACACCACCTGCACCAATAATCAATGTTCTTTTTGACATTTTATAACCTCAATTTTTTTTCTTGAAATTATAGCTTTTATTGTCATTGTAGTAAAGAGAGGGTATAATTCGCAAAAAAT
>JALWMP010000088.1 GCA_026996165.1 Campylobacteraceae bacterium | reverse complement strand
TCTCAAAATCTACTACCTCTTGTCGTTGTGCCAAAGTTGAAACAGATGGAAGTGTTAAAAGAAGAGCTTTATAGGCCAAATCAAGCTCAAGCTCTAAAAGGTAGCCATAGCTCTCTACAAACTTAGGGTTTAACTCTTTACCATTTATAATTGCCTCTATGCTCTCTAGTGCAAAACTCTGCATAGCATCAAATTTTGCAAAGGTATTATTGTCATATTTAAGTGCAAATGGGTAGTCTACACTCTTTTGCTCAACTATAATAGGTGCAGAGAAGTCACGGTTAACAGAGAGGTAAGGTTGCTCTTTTAGGTTCTCAAAACTAAAGCTCTCTTGCTCTTTAGAGACAATAAGCGTCTCTTCTAAAATCTCAACACCATCTTTGTCAATAACTCCTATTTTTAGTGGAAAGTAGAGAGGTTTTTGTTTGTTGCCCTCTAGGTCATTTGGAACTACTTGCTCAATATCAACTCTAAAAACACCATTGCTAAAATGCTCATTAATCTTAATAGTCGGTGTACCTAATTGGTCATACCAGAGTTTAAATTGAGTAAGGTCATGACCTGATGCCTCTTGCATTGCCCATAAAAAGTCTTGAGTAGTGACTGCTTGACCATCAAAGGTCTCAAAGTACAAATCCATAGCTCTTCTAAAAGTATCTTTTCCAATGAGTGTATGAATCATACGAATAACCTCTGCCCCTTTTTCATAAACTGTAGCTGTGTAGAAGTTGTTCATAGAGATATATGATTTAGGCTGAATAGGGTGAGCAGTAGGTGAGGAGTCTTCACTAAATTGAAACTCTCTAAGGGTCTGCACATCTTCAATGCGTTGTACCTCTTTTGAGTTTAAATCAGCAGAGAAGCATTGGTCTCTAAAGACCGTTAGCCCCTCTTTAAGGGTAAGTTGAAACCAGTCTCTACAGGTAATTCTGTTGCCTGTCCAATTATGAAAATACTCATGAGCTACAATACCTTGAATACGCATAAAGTTATCATCAGTAGCAATGTTCTCATCGGCTAAAACAGCTTGGTCATTAAAGATATTTAGCCCTTTGTTCTCCATAGCTCCCATATTGAAGCTCTCAACAGCTACAATATTAAAAATATCTAAATCGTACTCACGTCCATACTCCTCTTCGTCCCAAACCATCGCCTCTTTAAGTGACTTCATAGCGTGGTAGCACTTTGACTCATTACCTAGGTCACAGTAGATATTTAACTCTACCTTTTTTCCTGACATAGTTGTAAAACTATCGTTTATAGAGCCTAAATCTCCTACTACCAAAGCAAAAAGATAGCTAGGTTTTGGGTGTGGGTCGTGCCAAGTTGCAGTGTGTCGTCCATCTTCTAACTCTTTAAAAAGCTCTTTTTGTGGGTTTCCATTACTTAGTAAAATAGGGTATCTCTTTTTATCGGCTATTATCGTTGTAGTAAAAACCGACATAACATCTGGTCTATCAAGATAAGGGGTAATACGCCTAAACCCCTCTGGCTCATTTTGAGTACAAAAAATCCCACCTGATTTGTAGAGTCCCTCTAGTTCGGTGTTGTTTTGAGGGTAGACTCTGTTTACAATCTTTAGTTTGAAGTTTTGGGGTACATCTTTAATAGTAAGAATCTCATCTTTATAGCTATAATCTTTTAGCTCTTTGTCATTTAAAAAGATAGCCTCTAGTTCAAGCTCAATACTATTTAGCTTTAGGTCATTTACCTCTTCTAGCTTAGTAATGTTCATAACATTTGTAACAATGGTATACTCTTCAAAAAGCTCAAATGTAAGGTGAATGTTTTCTACTTTAAATGCAGGTGCTTTATAATCTTTCAGATATATAGTTTTTGGTTTTTGGCTCATTTTTTAGTCTCTTTAAAATTTTTTTGGTATTTTAGCACCTGTTCCGTAAACCCTTGCTATTAAGGGCAGGGATATAAGGAATATTTGCAAAGCAAATATTAATCAGCTGTAGTTGGAGTTTCTAGAAAGCTCCACTATTTATGATAAGATAGTTCACTAGAACAGGTTATATATGTTCCCACAGAAAAATAGGTGGGAACAATAAAAAGGAGAGTATTATTTTACATCAGGTTTAGCAGTATTTTGGGTACTAGGAGGAAGAACTGGATATTGAACATTTGGTTTTTTCCCTGTAAGAGATTTTAAAAATGTAACAATTTTTTCAGCATCATTATCTGAAATCTTCATAGATAATTGTGTAGTTCCCATCTCTTTAACTGCCTCTTTTAGACTCCAGATTTTACCATTGTGATAATATGGTGCTGTCTCTTCAATATTTCGTAAAGTTGGTACTTTAACCATACCATTTTTGTCACCTTTGAAGTCTCCAACATCTTTATATTTATATTTTTTATTTGCATCAAATACTTGCATACCACCACCAAGAGCTACTCCAGTATGACAAGATGCACAACCTTTATCTATAAATAGTTTAAGTCCCTCTTGCTCTTCTTTTGTAAGGCTCTTTTCATCTCCTGATAAGAAGTTATCATATCGAGATGGAGTTACTAGAGTTCTTTCAAAAGTTGCAATGGTATCTGCTATCTTTTTAAAGTCAATTTTTACATCTTTTCCATATGCCTCTTTAAACTCAGATACGTATTGAGGAATAGAGTTGATACGTCCTACTATTAACTCTTTAGGTGCTGCCATTTCAGGTGTAGCTTGAATAGGACCTTGAGCTTGGTCTTCTAAGTCAGGACTACGTCCGTCCCAAAATTGTCTTTGGTTAAATACAGAGTTATAAACAGTTGGTGAGTTAAGATGATGAGGGTTTGCTGTCCACTTATGACCAATGGCAGCTTCAACTCCATCTACTCCACCAAGTGCTAGGTTGTGACAGGTGTTACAGCTAATAAGTCCACTTTTTGAAAGACGTGGGTCAAAGTAGAGTTTTTTACCCAATTCAATTTTCTCTTTTGTAATAGGGTTTTTACTGTTATCTACTAACTTAAGTATCTCAGCTTCTGACTTAGGAAGAGGTTTAAGTCCTGCATCTGTTGCTTGTTTTATTAATGGGTTAGTTGCCATTGCTCCTACACTTAAAATTGAAGCTAGTAAAAATGTCTTTTTCATTGTTTGTCCTATAAGATTATTTTAATAGATAGAATTATATCTTATTTAGATTGAAAATTTTATATTTTTTAACTTAAAGAGGGAACAATAAAGTTAGTTATCTAATATTAGTCACACAAATAATTTAATAGTTACACTAAATCTATAAATTTAGAGTTTTAAATTGCTAGAAAATAGTTACTATTTATAAGCTTCAGTTAAACTAAGAATAAGCATAATAGTATAGAATAGGCTATAAAAAAACACTACAAGGCAAGAAAAATGGTTATTAGAGAGATTAAAGAGTATGCACAGATACGAACAAAAGCACGAGCCTATCTATGTTATTTGATGGGGCGTACCGTTTCTAATCTGAATTTAGAAGGTGATGTTGAAGAGCAGTTAATTAAACAATTAAAAAAGCTACAAAAAGTTATTCCAAATGCAGAGGTACTCTATGCACTTGATGCTAATGGAATACAAGTAGTAGATAATATCTCTAACCATAAAGAGCTTAATGGTAAGAGAAAAGGGTATGACAGAAGTGACAGAGCTTACTTCTATAGAACATTTAAAGAACAGCGTTGTGTCTTAACTGACCCATATCCATCATTGGAAAGTAATAGTATGGTTGTTACTGCCTCTTTTCCTATTTATGATGAAAATAATAACTTAATATATATTATCTGTGTTGATATTCAACTAGATAAATTACTATCTATGATTTTACCATCTTCAGTTGATTCTGTTTTTGGACGATACAGTAAATTTGTCTATACATCATTCTCTATAGCTCTTGTTATGGTCTCATTACTTCTTTTTATTAAGGGAGTTAGTGGCTTTTTAAGTTTGGGTTGGGATATAAAGAGTTTAGATATTAACGAGATGTTTAAGTCTACTATTTTGCTAACACTCTCTTTGGCAATTTTTGATTTGGTAAAAGCAATTTTTGAAGAAGAGGTTTTAGGTAAAGAGAAAAAAGATGGCTCTGGAGATGGTCATCAAACAATGATACGCTTTTTGGGTTCTATTATTATAGCTCTCTCTATTGAAGCATTGATGTTAGTCTTTAAGTTTGCTATTACTAAACCTGAAAAACTACACTCAGCAGTAGATTTAATTTATGGGGTTACAGTTCTTATGGTTGGATTATCAGTTTATATTTGGGTAAACAAGAGTGACAAGGATAAGTAGATATAATGTCAAAAAAAATTTAAGGTAAAGATATATGTTAGAAATTATAATGATACTTTTTACAATATATACATTGATAAAAGTATATATCTCAGTTATGCAGATAGGCTATATTGCACAAGAGAAAAATAAAGAAGCTGTGCTTATGAGTCAAGGTAAATACAAAATAGCAGGAGAATATGCTATAAAAAAAGAGAGAGTTTCTCTTTTGTCAACATTAGTAGATTATCTTATGTTTGTTTGGTGGGTAACTTATGGTTTTCATTGGTTATCTTATACATTACAAACAGATAATTCGGTAATTGATTCTGTAGTTTTTCTTTTTGGATTTTTCGCTATTGGTTATATTGTAACTCTTCCTTTTGAAATTTATCAGACTTTTAAATTAGATAAAGAGTATGGATTTTCAAATACAACAGTAAAACTATATATATTTGACCAGTTGAAATCAATAGCTATGTTTATTGTATTTGGTGGAGTTGTTTTTTATGCTTTATCATGGATAGTAATTAATGTTGAGTCTTGGTGGCTTTGGGGCTTTGGTCTATTATTTATATTAGCACTACTTATTAATGTTATCTATCCTACTATTATAGCTCCTATATTTAATAAATTTACTCCACTTGAAGAGGGTGAATTAAAAAGAGATATTGAAAAGATGATGCAGAGTGTTGGACTTAAAAGTGATGGAGTTTTTATTTTAGATGCTTCAAAGAGAGATAGCCGTTTAAATGCTTACTTTGGAGGATTGGGGAACTCGAAGAGAGTTGTTTTGTTTGATACTTTAATAGAAAAGCTAACCAATAAAGAGCTATTGGCTGTTTTAGGTCATGAACTAGGTCACTTTTCTCATGGTGATATTTGGAAAAATATAGCAATGATGGGCTTATTACTTTTTGTCTCTTTCTTCTTATTGGGTAATCTACCTACTGAACTTTTTATAGATATGAGAGTAGGGGATAGTGCAGGAGTTGAAATAGCTACTATGATATTACTCCTACCTTTATTGTCATTTATATTTACTCCAATTATGAGTTTTATAAGTCGTCATAATGAGTATAGTGCTGATGAGTTTGGAAGTCAAATAGGAGGAAAAGAAAATTTGGTTTCAGCACTTATAAAATTGATAGATGAGAATAAATCATTTCCAAAATCCCACCCTCTATTTGCATTTTTTTACTATACTCACCCTCCTGTAATAGAGCGTCTTAAAGAGTTAGGTTATGATGCTACTTCTGTTAATGAGATGGCAAAAGGGTTACCAGATGATGGTATATTTAGTTTTTTTAATAAGGATTAGAACTAAATAGAAACATAAATAAATAATAAATCACTATTTTAAACATAAATAAATTTTAAATAAGGTAATATTATGTTTTATTTTGTTTAAAAAGGGATTTATAATGGAACGTAATCTTTTAGTGCTGAGTGCGATTATGGGAGTCGCACTCTCTACCTCTTCTGCAACAGTTTTTACTCCTCTTGCAACTGATATTCATGAACCAGATGGTATCTACTATCAAGACCCAGCTACTATGTTACGAGTAGATTTACGAACTGTAATTGGTCAAGGACCTTGTGTTGTTGGAGATTATAGTGGATGTACCCTTGATGATGTCAATAATGATACCAACAGATATGATGATTTTAAACCAGAGATTAAAGTTCATTTTCAATCTGATGATTTTCCTGATGATGGAAAGACCTCAAATGCAACTCTTAGACTTAGAGGTGGAGCTTCTAGGCTTGAAGATTTAAAATCCTATCGTATAAAGTTAGATAGTAAACATGATTTATGGAGAGGTGAACGTAAGCTTCAACTTAATAAACATTTAAGCGATTTAACACGCATCAAAAATAAACTTAGTTTTGACTTGATGAGAGATATTCCAAATCTACCAAGTCTGCGTACTCAATTTGTTCATTTATATATAGATAATCAAGATTATGGACTCTTTACACATATTGAAAATGTAGGAAAAGAGTATCTTTTAAGACGAGGATTTAATAAAAAATCTAATGTCTATAAGGCATATCACCTTGATTTTAAACTCCATTCAGGCTTAAACCTTGATGCCAATGGTCACCCTCTTGACCAAAAAGCTTTTGATTATATTTTAGAGCAAAAACGAGGTAAAGATTCAAAAAAACTTTTAGAGATGCTTAATGCCGTCAATAACCATAATAATAACTTTAAACAAGATGTATTGGATAAATATTTTAATGAAAACAATCTCTTAACATGGGAAGCTGTCAATATTTTAATGGGGAATACAGATGTTACAACTTCAAATTTTTATATATTTAACCCAAAAGGGAAAGATACTTTCTACTTTTTACCATGGGATTATGACTCTACATGGGGGTATGATTGGCAACCAACTATTGTTGAGGGAAATTATGTTCCAGGAAAACGTTATCGTGGACCATTTAACTTTTGGGCAACAGAAATAGGAAGACGTTATCTCTCTCAAACAGGTAATCTAAATAAGTTAAAACTTGCAGTAGAAGAGATAAAAAACAACTATTTAACTCCTGCTAAAATAGAAGCATTGACCAATAGTTATTATGATTTAGTTTATCCTATTTTACATCAATCTCCAGATTTAGATTATCTTGATAGCAATCAACCTACAGAGGAGTTGATTTTTCAAGAGTATAATAGTATCTACAGTCAATTAGCTTCAACTGTTGAGACAAACTATCAAAAATTTTTAAAAGATTTGAACTCTCCAATGCCATTTCATATGGATACACCATATATTGATGGAGATGATATAGTATTTGAATGGAAACCATCGGTCGATTTACAAGGAGATGAGGTCTCTTATGATTTAGAAATTTCAACTAGTTATAACTTTGAGCCAAATAAAATTAAATTCAGAGCTAAAAATTTAACAACTAATAGTTTTAGAACAAAATGGATGTTACCAAAGGGAAATTATTACTTTAGAATTATTGCTAGAGATAGTGCAAATCCACAAGAGAATTGGCAAAACTCATTTGAAGAGTATTTTGACAAAGTAGCTGACCATACAGCTTATGGTGTAGATGATTTTCATGTAGATTTTGATGGAATACCAGTTAGTAATAATATTGAAATTGATGGAGATTCAAATGATTGGCAAGGTAAATTGAACTTTATTGATGCAAATGATATTGCAACACCAAATGTTGTTGATTGGAGATTTGGTGGTACTATTCAAAATACAGATAAACTTTATCTTGCCTATGTTAATGATGATGCCATAGATTCTGATAAACTTTGGGCATGGCATATTTTTATAGATAATAAAGATAGTGTAACAGTAGGATATTTGGGAACTTATGATTACCTTTTAGAGGGAGCAAATCTATATAAATACACAGGAGATGGTAATAGCTGGTCTTGGCAATTTATTAGTACAATTTCTCATGCACTTAATGGCTCTTTTGCTGAGTTTGCTATAGATAAAAGTTCTATTGATAATGCAACAAATTTTGATTTTTTATTTTATGGCTCTAATGCCTATTTAGACCAATCAACAGCTGCTGATATAATGTTAAGTAACTAAGTAGAGGAGAGATAATGGAACTTGTAGACTATATATCACTCTATTGGTTTATAATTAAGATATTAACTATTTTCTCAGTTATTACTCTTTTTATTAGTGGAATTGATGATTTTTTTATAGATATGTACTATTGGGTACAACGCTTTTTTCGTTGGATTAGTGGTAAAAAAGAGTATCCTGAGATAACTGTAGAGGAGTTAGTTGCTTATCCAGAAAAACCATTAGCATTAATGGTTCCTGCATGGGACGAGGCAGTAGTTATTGAGAAGATGTTAAAAAATACACTAAGAACATTTCAGTATGATAATCTACATATATTTGTAGGTACATATCCAAATGATCCAGCAACACAAGAGAAAGTAGATAATGTAACAGCTATTCATTCCAATGTTCATAAGGTGGTAAACAAAACCCCTGGACCTACAACTAAAGCAGACTGTCTAAATAATGTTATTGAGACTATCTTTGAGTATGAACGACTTAAAGGAATTAAATTTGCATGTTTTACATATCATGACTCAGAAGATATTGTTCACCCTTTAGAGCTTAAGTTAGCAAATCGTGTTGTAGGAAGTGGAGAGAAGGATTTAATGCAGATTCCTGTAGTCCCGCTAACTCGTAATCCATGGAATTTTAATGGAACGCACTATCAAGATGAGTTTATTGAGACAGGGTTTAAAGATATGTTAGTACGTGAAAGTATTAGTGGCTATGTTCCAAGCTCTGGTGTAGCAACCTCATTTAGTCCAAAAGCTATTGAGACACTATCTAAACTAAACAATGGAGTTGTCTTTAACACAAAGAGTTTAACTGAAGATTATGATATTGGTTATCGTTTATTAAAAGAGGGACTTAATTTAGCTTTTGTTACCTATCCTGTTAAGGTAATTAAAAAGGTTAAAAATATTTGGGGAGTTGAAAAAGAGAAAGAGGTTACAGAGTATATTGTCTCTAAAGGTTATTTTCCTACAAAGTTTCAACAAGCTGTTCGACAAAAAGCACGGTGGATGGTAGGTATTGTTTTTCAAGGTTATCGTGATATTGGTTGGACTAAAAGTTTAGGACTAAACTATATATTGTACCGTGACAGAAAGGCTATCTTTACTCACCCTGCTAACCTATTTGCCTATATTATTCTGGCTAACTTGGTAGCATTGTCTCTTTACTATATGTTAGATAAAAGTAGTTGGCACTTTCCTGAGTTTATTCCTGAGGGGAGTTGGATTTGGACACTTATAGCCTTTAATGCACTATTTTTGGCTAGTAGACTATTTCATCGTTTCTATTTTGTTAGTAAGCACTATGACCTACTACAGGCATTTTTAAGTCTTCCTAGACTTATTTGGGGTAACTTTGTAAATATGAAAGCTCTCTTCGCTGCTTTTAAGCGTTATCATTCAGCTAAAGAGGAGAAAAAAGAGGTGAAGTGGGACAAAACAGACCATGAATTCCCAGATGAAGATGAAATAGAGATAGCAAAGGTGGCATAAAATGAAAAAAGTTGTTTTTTTACTAATATTAAATACAATATTTCTCTTTTCTAATCCTGTTGAGACTTTTACAACTTGGTTAGGTAAAGGGTATAAAGAGTTTCGTATACACCCAAGAATAGATAAAGCCTACGCTTTAATAAAAGAAGGGAACGATAGTAAAGCTCAAGAGTTACTTGAAAAAGTACTAGAGATTGATTCTCAAAATAACCAAGCTAAAGAGATGTTACTAGAGCTATGTTTAAAGAGAAAAGATGAGAGTTGTGCAGATAAATATCTTTCCGATATAAAGAGTAAAAAAAGTAGTATAGGCTATGTTCTATTGAATAAAGCTAAAGAGGCTAGAAAGGCAGGAGAGTATAAAAAAGTTTCAGAGTTTGCTCAAAAAGCAATGCAGTACTCTTTAAAAAAAGATGATAAGGCATATGCAAAAGAGCTTCTATTTGATTCCTATTTAAAGCAAAGAAAATATCTTAAAGCTGATAAATTAATAGATAGAGACAGATTATCGGTAAGTGAACTTTTTAAATGGTCAAAATTAAGTAGTAATTTAAATGATGCTGATTATGCTTATGCTCTTGCCTTAGAACTTCCTAATAAAAAGGAGTATTTAGAGTGGAAACAAGACCTGTTATTAGCTAAAAAAGAGTATAAAAAAGCATCTCTATTGGCAAAAAAACTTTATGATTTAGAGCCAAATAAGAAGAGGTTGGAGAAGTTAATATATCTATATAAGTTAACTAATCAAGATACAAAGATGAGAGAAATTTATAAAGATAAGTTAAAAGAGAAATGTGACTCTTACGCTCTACTATATTTACTAGAAGATTATAAAAAAAGTCCTAAAAAAAAGTTAAAACTTTTAGATACAAACTATCCATTTTTATGTTTAAAAGAGAGCCAACAAATTGTTTTAAGTCAAGAGTTAGTGCATCTTCTAAAAACTAAAAACCCTAAAAGAGCAAAAGAGATTGCAACTCAAATTAGTAAGAGAGTAAAGAGTAACAAAGCTCGTTTAGTTCTATTTCAAGAGAGTGGTCAGCATAGTAAAATGAGAGATATATATCTTCAACAATTAGAGCATGGGTGTAATAAAGAGGCATTAGTTTTTTTATTAGAGTATGAGAAAAAAAATCCAGAAGGACAGAGAGTACTTTTAGATAAAACTTATCCTTATGAATGTTTCTCTCCTAAAAAACGTGCAGAGTTAACTATGCAGTTAGTAATGTTATCAAAAAAAGCAGAGCCAAAAAAGATAGAAAGACTACTTGATGGACTCAATATAGCTATTTTAGATAAGAAGTATTATTTAAATATAGCAAATCTATATAGAAAATTTAAGAGATATAAAAAGAGTAATAGTTATCTTTTACAGTATTTAAAGAGTTATCCTAATAGTATTGAAGCTTTAAAAAGTTTAGGATACAATTATCTCTCTCTTAATCAAAAAGATATGGCTTTAGCTTACTTTATACAAGCATCAAAGAATGATTCAAATGATGGAGAACTTTTAAAAAATATTGGTTATCTCTGTTTAGAGTTAAATCAGCCAAGTCAAGCCATATCATATTGGAAACATTACCTTAAAAACAATCCTAATGACCCAGATATTATTTTACAGATTAGTAAGCTAGATGTTAAACTTAAAAGAAATCAAGAAGCAGAGAGTTATCTCTCTAAATATGAACAGATGAAAACGAAACCTAATAGTGATTATCATTGGTTAAAAGGGAAGTTAGCATTTAGTCAAAAAAATTGTAAAGATGCTCTTAAGCATTATGACACACTACATCAGATGAAGCAGAGTGAAGTTGTAGATTATGAATATGTTCAAGTTTTAAAAGGTTGTAAAGAGCCTAAAAAAGCTATTGATATCTTAACTAAATTGAGTGAAGAGTATCCAAACAAGATACAATATAAAAAAGAGTTAGCATATCTTTACAAGTCTGAAAAAGAGTATGATAAAGCAGTAGAAAAATTTAAAACCATTACTAAAAAAGAGCCTGAAAAGTTTGCAGGTTATGTAGAACTTGCCTCTTTAGAACAAAAAAGAGGAGCATCTAAAGAGATAGTGACCGAAGCTTATAAGATGGCATTAGATAATGCAAAAGATATTCCTGAAAAAAAACGAAAATATCTTAAGCGAGAGATAGCTATGAACTCTAAATCTTTTCATATTTATGCTTCTGAAGTAGGACGTTTAGATGGTGACAAGGGAAAAGGAGCATTTGCACCCGTACCAAATGCACTCTATGATGGATTTGGTTTTGTAGAATTTGCTTTTCAACCCCATTTTCTTCCAAAAGAGATAACTCTCTTTGCAAATGTCATTCATGACCAACACAAATTTAAAAAGTCATTACAACCAAGTGTTGGAGTTCGTTATAAACCATTAAAAAATAGAGAGCTTTACCTCTCTGCACAGCAGATGATAAAAGGTGGAAGTAGTACAAGAAGTGAGACACTTCTTCGTGCATCACTTGGTATCTCTGGTAGACCTATGAAAGACTCTAATGTTTATAATAATCTATATCTTGATGCAAATTATTTTGTAAAAAATCATTCTAAAGTTCTCTACGGGAATTACGAATTAGGAAAAGAGTATCGTTTAAGTGACCATACAACTATCTCTCCTTATATTACAACTGGAGCTAGTTTATCAACTGATAATGCTAAAAATAGAGCTTTGACCAATTTAGATGTAGGGGTAGGTGTAGCACTTCGTAAACAGTCAGGTGAGACACGTTATGAAGATGCTCTCTATACCAATCAAATAAAATTAGAGGCACGACAGAAGTATGCAGGTAATAGTAAAGATTCAAATACAATGCGTCTACAGTGGGAGTTTTTTTATTAATGAAAAAAAAGGTATTTATTTTACTTCTTCCTCTCCTTTTTTTTACTGCTTGTCAAAGAAAATATAGTGGAGATGTTGATTATCTATTTTATCAACCTCTTCTTAAAGATCAAAATAAAATAGAGTGGAGAGAGATATGCTCTACTATGCACTCTTTTGGTATAGGAACATTGATTTTACAGTGGAGTAGATATGATGTTGTTGATTTTATGAAGTATAAGGGTTGGTTAGATGAGATTTTAAAAGAGGCAAAGGCTCAAAATATAAAAGTTATTATTGGACTTTATGGAGATAATAAATACTTTAAAAATATTGAAAATAAGAGTCTAAATCTCTCTACTTATTTTAAAACTTTATATAATATAAATCTTCAACAGGCTAAAAATGTTTATAGTGTTGCTAAATCTTTTCCTAACTTTTCTGGTTGGTATTTTACAGAAGAGGTTGAAGATTTGAATTTTAAAGATAAAACAAGAGAGAAGGCTTTAAAAGTATACTGGAGAAAGCTTTCTAAAGAGATAAAAAAAGTAGCAAATAAGCCTATCTATATTTCAGGATTTTATGGTCAAAACAGTTCACCTAAAGAGTATGCAACTATGCTTAATAGAGTTATACCAAAAGGAGTACATCTTCTTTTGCAGAGTGGAATTGGTGCAAAGTTGATAAAACTCGATGATAGTAAAAGTTATATGCAGAAGTTTACACAGAGTTATAAAGGTCAATTTACACCTATTGTTGAACTCTTTACTATTAACAAAAAAGAGATAAGAGCTATGGAATTTAGTTTGATTAAAAAGCAGATAGAGTTTTTTAGAAACAATAAAATAGGTAAAGATATTGCATTTTTTTCACTTCGCTATTTATTTACAGATAAATTACTTAAAGCTTATAAAAAAGAGTGTAACAGCAAGTAAAGTTCTTACATAATCCTATATCTATCTATAGGATTATATAAAAAATTTAAAAAAGGGAAAAATATGATTTTTAAAGTATTTTTAACAATCTTTTTTTCATTGGTTTCACTAAATAGTGTAGCAATGGGAATAGTTTATGAAGATGGAGAAAATGGAGTATCTAAATGGAGTCTCTATGATGATACTCCATCAGGAGCTTCAATTTCAGTACTCTTTGACCAACAGAAGCAGAGCAATGTTATTGAGTTTCATACAGCTGGAGTTGATAATGGTTATATGTTAGGTTCATTTACACTTGATTCCTCATGGAACAATACAAATGACAACCTTATATCTTGGGATATGAAGTTTAGTGAAGATTTTATTGTCTATCTTTTAGTTAAGACAGATTTAGGTTATCGTTATCTCTACTATACTCCTATAGATAGTAGCTATGGAAAAGGCAATGATTCTATATTTGTCCATTTTGGATTGGGTAGTCAAGCTAAAAATGGAACATGGCAGAGTTTTCAACGAGATATTGCCCAAGATGTTAAGAGTTATGAGCCTGATAATAATTTAATATCTGTTTTAGGCTTTTTAATCCGAGGAACTGGAAGAGTTGATAATATAGTAATGTCAGGTGGAGTAGATACAACACCTCCTACAATTACTTTAAAGGGTGATTCATTTATGACCGTACGTCAAAATAGTAATTATGCCGATGCAGGAGCAACTGCTTATGATGATGTCGATGGAAACCTTACAGCTAATATTGTAACTACTAGCAATGTAGACGTAACACAACTTGGAACTTATACAGTTAAATATAATGTATCTGACAGTAGTAATAATCAAGCCGTAGAGATGATACGAACTGTTAAAGTAGTTTCAGACCCAAAACAGAGTAATCAAGTGCTTATTCTTTATGATGATGATTCAGGTGCTTATGGAAGTATGGGCTTAAAAAATTCTATGTTATTACAAAATTTATTGGGACATTTTGGTTCTCTTAATGTTACAGCGAAACCAGTTTCAACTTATGTAGCAGGTGAGATGCAAGATGTAAGAGCTGTTTTTTATTTGGGAACACTTTATAATGCAGTGGATTATTATGATAATGGTTCAGCAGAAGAACAAGCATATTATGCTTTTTATAATGATGTTGTAACAACAGGTCGTAATGTTATTTGGATGAACTATAATCTTAATTTATTGGAATCATATCAAGCTACTCATAATATTAATGGAATGAATTTTGCTCAACAGTTTGGATTTAAATTTAAAGCTGTTACACAAGGAGATTTTAACCGTGTGAGTTATAAAAATACAGAGCTATATAAAGGTGTTATACCATTTGCTACTCCTGGTGTAGATGTTTCTTTATGTAAAGATGAGGGTTCAAATAGATATGCTTGTGCTTTAGAGACTAATGAGGTTGAAGTTCTTGATAGAACTAAAACAGTTGTTGATGCTACAACTTATTCAACATTAAATCAATCAACTTCTATAACTCCATATGTTGTTCATGGAAACCACTTTTGGTTTGTTGGAGATGTACCATTTAGTTATATGTCAGAAGAGGACAGATATTTAGCCTTTTCAGACCTTTTGCATGATATGGTTGAGATACCTCATGCCGAAGTACATAAAGCAATTATGCGTCTTGAAGATGTGGATGCACGAACAGAATTAGAAGATTTAAACTCTATTGCTAACTATATGCAAGGTAAAGGTATACCATTTTCCGTTGCAACTATTCCTCAATATGAAGACCCTCTTGGCATAGAAAATAATGGTATAGCAACAACAGAGTTACTTTCAGAGTCAGTTATTGGGCAACGTTTAAAAGAACTTTATGACCAAGGTGCAGTATATATTGTTCAACATGGAACAACTCATGAGTATTATGAAAATAGTAATGACCCAGAAGATGAGATTAGAAATCCATATAATGGTTTAAGTGGAGATGATTTTGAGTTTATGCGTGTAATTGAGACTGACCCAAATCAACCATACACCTATCTTCATCCAACCATGAATGATTCTGCTCAATTAGCTAAAGAGAGAATCTTATCGGGAAAAGCAATTCTTGACAATCTTGGAATAACAGCTTTTTGTTGGGAAGCACCACATTATATGGCAGGTCCAAATCACTACAGAGGTATAAAAGATGTCTATCCTGTACAGTATGCTAGAATGCTTTATTATCCATTTGAAAATAGTAATGATACTAATAAAAAGTATAAATTTATAGGTCAGTTCTTTCCTTATATGATTCAAAAAGATCTTTATGGATATACTATTATTCCTGAAAATATCCATAATATTGAAGATGCTCCAAATGCAGGTTATAGAGCCCTCTTTCCAGCTGATACTATTCGATTTGCAAAAAAATTAAAAGTAGTTCGTGATGGTGTAGCTAGTTTCTTCTACCACCCTTACTTACAAGATGGTTATTTAAAACAAATTGTAGAAGGATTAGAGAGTGAAGGGTATCAATTTGTAGCTGCACCTACACTGTTACAATAGAATATATCACCTCGTAGGGGCGACCTCCATGTCTGCCCCGTATCTATCATACCGAAATATTCATAATTTCCAAAAAATATTCCGTTTCAACATCAAATAAAAACATTTTAAATTTTTCGTCACATCAAACAAGGAGCAAATACAGAGATTTCCCCTATACATTTAAAATATC
>JALWMP010000087.1 GCA_026996165.1 Campylobacteraceae bacterium | reverse complement strand
GATTAAAGAGCTTTTACTTATAATTACACTTCAAAAAAGGAGTTAAATGATAGAAGAGAATCATAATTTAAAATATGCACTATTATCTTATATAAAACTATTTGATAAGAAAGCCTATTTTGAAGCACATGAAATTCTTGAAGAGGCTTGGCATCCACTTCGTAAGTCAAATCATCCTCTTAAAAATCTAGTAAAAGGACTAATAAATGGAGCAATCTGTTTTGAGCATATAAAAAGAGATAGAGATGAGTCTATAAGAAAAGCTACACAAGTTTTAAAATCTTATGAACGACATAAACATCTGTGTAGAAATAATATAGAGTTTTTTAATGAATTTCAAGAGTGTTGCAAGAGAGTTGAGGAGTTAAAAGAGTTATATAATCTGTAGACTCTATTTCATTGAACATTTTCATGTTCAGATGAAACAGACTATTTTGATTCCCCAGCAAAAGGAAGCAGAGCAGAAGCCCAAGTCAACCCACCACCAAAAGTATCAAGTAACATCAACTCACCCTTTTTAAGACGACCCGACTCCCAAATATCATTAATTGCCATTGGAATAGAAGCAGCTGATGTATTACCATACTTTCCAACAGTAACTACCACTTGCTCTTTTGTCATCTTAAGAGAATCACCTACAGCTTTTATGATTCTATAGTTTGCTTGATGAGGAACAAAATGAGGAATATCTTCTGCTAATATACCATTTTTAGCTAAAATATCTTTAACATCTTTAGTTAAAGTCTTAACAGCCAACTTAAAGGTCTCATTCCCTTTCATCTGCACAAAGTTTAACCCTTCATCAAGTACTTTTTGAGAAAGAGGATTAACACTCCCTGGAGCAGGAGTCACTAAAAAGTCAGCATAAGAGCCATCGGCTGAAGCATGAATATCAATAAATGCCTCTTCCTTATTATCTGTTGCAGAGATAACAGCTGCTCCAGCACCATCTCCAAATAGAATACATGTTGTTCTATCTGTATAATCAACAATAGAGGAGAACTTCTCTGCACCAATAATCAATACATGCTTTTTCATACCAGACTCAACAAAAGCTTTAGCTATAGAGAGAGCATAAACAAACCCTGAACAAGCAGATGCAATGTCAAAGGCTTGAACATTTTTAATACCTAATTTATCAGATACAATACAAGCTGTTGCAGGCATATTAAAGTAGTCTGGAGTTACCGTTGCACAAACCACTAAGTCAATGTCTGATGTCTCTAAACCAGCTCTCTTAATCGCTAGTTTAGAAGCTTTTGTTGCCATATCACTTGTATTCTCATCTTTAGAAGCAATTCGTCGTTCAGAGATACCTGTACGTTTTAAAATCCACTCATCACTGGTGTCGACCATTTTTTCGAGGTCTGCATTGCTTAATACTTTAGAGGGAACATAAGCCCCAATAGAATGAAATTTTGCGTACATTTTCTACCTTAAATATTTGTTCTAATAGTTATTTTTTGGTAAGTAGCTCTTCAATGGCATCATTAACACCAGAATCACTATAGGCTATGGCTTGAAAAATTGCATTTTTAATTGCCTTAGCATTACTTTTACCGTGCGATATAATAGCACAACCTTTAACTCCAAGTAAAGGGGCACCACCATATTCTGCATAATCTACCTTCTCTTTGAGTTTTCTAAACACTTTTTTCTTCATAAGAAAAGCACCAATCTTTGCAGGAATTGACCTTTTAATATGTGTTTTCATAAGTGTAAAGACAGTAGAGACTACACCTTCACTTGCTTTAAGTACAATATTACCTGTATAGCCATCACATACTACTACATCTACTGAAGCATTAAAGATGTCCGAACCCTCAACATTCCCCTGAAAGCCAGGAACATCTTTCATAAGTTTAAATGCCTCTTTTGTTAGTGCATTTCCCTTAGAGTCCTCTTCTCCATTAGATAAAAGCCCAACTTTAGGATTTCTTAAACCAATTACCTTTTGAGCATAAACTTCACCCATAATAGCAAACTCATAAAGATTCTGAGCTGTACAGTCTGTTACTGCACCCACATCTAAAAGTAGGGTTTTAGAAGCAACAGTTGGCATAATGGTTGCCAATGCAGGTTTAGAGATACCAGGTAGGCGACCTATTCTAAGTGTTGCTAGAGTCATAGTTGCACCTGAATGTCCTGCTGAAACTACTGCATCTGCTTTTCCATCACGTACTAATTCTACTGCCTTGTAGATAGATGACTCTTTTCTCTTTAAAGCTTGTGTTGCTTGGTCTGACATAGAGATAACATCAGAAGAATCAACAATCTCTACTTTATCAAGATAAAATTCTGGTAAAAATGAGGTAATCTGTTCTCTATCTCCTACAAGTATAGGAAAGAATCTTTTTTGGTCAAGTGCATCAACTACACCCTCTATGATAGGTTCGGGACCAAAGTCCCCACCCATTGCATCAATAGCAATTCTAATCATCAGAACTACTTACTTACGCTTTTGTTGTGTTGTATTCACCAGTTGTCATATTCATATGGTGAGGCATTCTCCATGTACCATCTGCATCTTTTACAGGTCTTGGTAATGTCAATTTATAATGCGTTCTTCTTTTTGCTGATCTTGTTTTAGAAACACGTCTCTTAGGTACTGCCATAATTAATTCCTTTTATATTTTTAAATTAAAATTCTTGTTCAAATTCAGACTCATCATTACTACACTTTTTACAGTAGTGATATGAGTTTTCAACAGAAGCAATTTCACTTTGAACTATAAAGTCCAAATCAACTACCCCATCAATAAATTCGATTATATCTAAATCATCTTCAGTCTCAATAACCTCATCACTTAAAGTTAAGCAAAGTGGTGATTTCATATTATATTGATACTCCTCTCCACATCTATCACAAGAGAGTTCAATACTCCCTTCTAATTCAGCTTCAAGTTTTACTCGATGATAACCACTCTTAACCAATGTACCTTCTAAAGTAACATTTGAAACAGTTAACTTAAAAGGTTTTTTGGTTGAACCAATTTTATCAAAAACTATTTTCATAGTTTTCTACAGTTACAGAATCTCTCTTTTTGCAAAGAAGAAGTTAATCTCGTTAACTGCATTCTCAACAGAGTCAGAACCGTGAACAGCATTCGCATCAATACTATCTGCAAAATCAGCTCTAATAGTACCAGCCTCTGCCTCTTTTGGATTAGTAGCACCCATTAGGTCTCTGTTTTTTTGCATTGCATTTTCACCCTCTAACACAGTTACAACAACTGGACCAGAAATCATAAACTCAACTAAGTCTTTAAAGAAAGGTCGCTCAGCATGAATAGCATAAAACTCCTCTGCATCTGCCTTTGAAAGTTGAATTTTTTTAGTTGCTGCGATTCTTAAACCTGCCGCTTCAAATCTAGCAAGAATTTGCCCTACTACATTTTTAGCTACTGCATCTGGTTTGATGATTGATAATGTTTGTTCCACGTCTTTGCTCCATAAGCTTAGTGATTATAACCACTACTAAAGTATTTTGAGCTGGAATTATATCAGAAGGTTATTAAAAATAAGATTTATTTTAAGAGAGTTTAATAATAAGTAAGAGAGTTAGTTACAAAGTATGTAAAAACATACTTTGTAATAAATTAGAGTTAGTCTTCAACTACCTCAGTACCTGGTTCACCTCTATCTTCACGAAGAGTTTGACCCTCTTTTGGCTCAGCCCATACGATACACTCTTCAGTTGGACAAGCTTCAGCACAAGCTGGAGTATCAAAATAACCTACACACTCAACACATTTGTCTTCGTATACATAGTAAATCTCTTCACCAGTTGGGTTATCATCCTCATCTACAATCGCTTCTGTTGGACATTCATCAATACATGCCGCACAACAAATACAAGTATCTAAAATTTTTACTGCCATTTTCATTCCTTTATTTTAAAGATACCAAACTATAGCAAAACTACTTTAAATAACCCTTTAATGAATCGAATTAATTTAGCTATTTATAGAGATAAGTAGCTTTTTATCTCATCTACACGTTTCGTTTCTTCCCACTTAAAGCCCATGTTTTCTCTTCCAAAATGACCATAAGAGGCTGTTTTTCTATATATTGGTTGAAGCAGGTCTAACTCTTTAATAATCCCTACAACAGAAAGGTCAAAAAGTTCCTTAACACAAGCCTCTATCTTATTTTCTTCTATAGAGCTTGTTCCATGGGTATCTATCATTATAGAGACAGGCTCTATCACACCAATAGCATAAGCAATCTGAATAGTTAACCTCTCTGCAACACCAGCTGATACTAAATTTTTTGCTATATATCTTGCCATATAAGATGCTGAACGGTCAACCTTAGTTGGGTCTTTACCTGAAAATGCACCCCCACCATGAGAACAAGAGCCTCCATAGGTATCGACAATAATCTTTCGACCTGTAAGTCCTGCATCACCTTGTGGTCCACCTATAACAAAACGACCTGTAGGGTTAATATGATAAGTAGTCTCATCTCTCAATAACTCTTGTGGGATAACCTCTTTTATTACCTCTGTCATAATAGCATCTCTTAAGATTTCATTACTAACCTCTTCTGCATGTTGAGTAGAGACCACAACAGTATCTACAAATATAGGTTTATCATCTACGTACTTTACACTAACTTGTGCCTTTCCATCTGGTCTTAAAAAAGGGAGTGTACCATTTTTCCTTACCTCTGCTAGTTTTGCAGTCAATTTATGTGCTAACAAAATAGGTAGAGGCATTAACTCAGGGGTTTCAGTACAAGCATAACCGAACATTAATCCCTGGTCACCTGCCCCAATCTCTCCTGAATCTTGGTCAACTCCTTGAGTAATATCTGGACTTTGCTCTCCGATTCCATTTAGAACCCCAGCAGAACGATAATCAAAACCAAAAGAGGCATCTGTATAGCCTATTTGTCGAATTACATCTCGTGCTATCTCTTGCATGGGTGCATAAGTTTCTGTCTTTAACTCACCCGTAATAATACAAAAACCATTTGAAAGAAGTGTCTCACAAGCTACCCTTGCATTTGGGTCACGCTCAATTATATAGTCTAAAATAGCATCTGAAATCTGGTCAGCCATCTTATCTGGGTGACCCTCTGTTACAGATTCAGAGGTAAAAATATACTCTTTTGACATCTATAGTTTTCCTTCTATCTTCTTAGCCAACTGCTCAGGTAAAATACCTAAAGACTCTTCAACTAACTTAGTATTACCGTGAGTAATAAACTTATCTTCATACTCAAAACTCTCTAAATCAATATCTAAAATCTTCTCTTCATTTAAAAATTCTAAAATAGCTGAACCAACTCCACCCATCTTAGCAGAGTCTGAAAAGATATACCATTTTTTATGAGTCTGTGCTAATTTAGTAAGTTTCTCTTTATCTAAAGGCTTAACAAAACGTAAATCTAAAATAGTAGGATTAGCCTCAATAAGTTTAGCTGTCTGCTCTGCTCTACCCACACCATTACCATAACCAATAAACAGAATATCTTTACCCTCTTTTACCACACGTGACTCTCCAAGTTTAAAAGGGGTTACATCTTTATCTTGAGAACTAAATGCACCTCTTGGGTATCTAAAGGCACAAGGGGTTGGAAAATCTTTTGCAAACTCCATAGCTAATTTCATAGTTGTATTACTAGATGGAGCAAAGATAGTCATATTTGGAATAGCCCTTAAGTAAGAGATGTCAAAAGCACCTTGATGTGTCTCTCCATCTTCTCCTACTATCCCTGCTCTATCAATGGCAAAAGCAACACCTAAGTTCATAAGACAGATGTCATGTACCACTTGGTCATACCCTCGTTGTAAAAATGTTGAGTAGATGGCACAAAAAGGTTTAAAACCCTCTTTAGCCAAAGGTCCCATAGAGGTTACAGCATGTTGTTCTGCAATGGCAACGTCCCAAAAACGCTTAGGATATTTTGCCATGGCAGCAGAGAGTCCTGTACCACTTGGCATAGCTGCTGTTACCCCAACTACCTTTTCATCTCTATCTGCTAACTCAACTAAAGTCTCTGAAAAGATAGCTGTAGCTGCTTTTGGAGCAGATTTTTTTAGAGACTCTCCTGTAGCTACATCAAAAGCACCAACCCCATGCCAATGCTCTTTGTCTGAACCTGCTCCCTCTGCTACTTCGTACCCTTTACCTTTAGTTGTTTGGACATGAATAAGAACAGGACGTTTTAAATCTTTAGCTAACTTAAGTGTCTCTATTAAAGATTCCATATTGTGTCCATCAATAGGTCCAATATACTCTAAACCTAACTCTTCAAAAAGAATCCCAGGAGTAATAAGCTGAAAAGATTCCTCAAAACGTTTAGCAATATAGGTTGCACTTTTAGGAAGTGCATCTAACATCTCTTTTGTTTTAGCTTTAAGTTTTTGATAAAATGGAGATGCCATCTTCTGAGAGAGTATTCTACTCAATGCTCCAATAGGAGAGGCTATACTCATCTCATTATCGTTTAAAATAATAATAGCTGGATATTTTCTGTCTCCCAACTCATTCATTGCCTCATAGACCATTCCAGCAGACATTGAACCATCACCAATAAGTGCTAAAGGTATACGTTCACTCTCTTCACCTCTTAAAGCGATTGCCTTTGCAGCTCCTGTTGCAATAGAGATAGAGGTAGAAGAGTGACCTGCCATATAATAGTCAGATTCAGACTCTTTTGGTTTTGTATAACCACTCAATCCTCCAAACTCTCTTAAAGTATTAAACTCTTTCCATCTACCAGTAACCAATTTATGTGCATAAGCTTGATGAGAGACATCAAAAATAAATGGATTTTTAGTAGCATCAAAAACAGCGTGCATAGCTACAATAATATCTGTTGCTCCCAAGGTAGAACTTAGATGCCCTCCATTTTTACTAACTGTTTCAAGAATCTTTTGACGTATTTGCTGAGCAATCTCCTCTAACTCTTTTACACTTTTTGTCTTTAAATCACCAAATTTGCTCATACTAAAGCCCTCTCTAAAACCTCAAAGAGTCTATTGTTCTGTTTTTGAGTTCCAATAGTAATTCGGACTGCATTCATTTTGTAAGAGGCTAAATTACGAATAATCACACCCTCTTTTAATAATTTATCTGAGATTTCTGTAGAGTTAAGAGTTTTATCAAATAGATAAGTAATAAAGTTTGTATAACTATCAATATATTTAAAACCATGTTTTTTAGCAAACTCTTCATAGCGTTTTATCTCTTGAGTATGTAGTTCTATGGACTCTTTTACAAACTCTTCATCTTTTATTGCCTCTATCGCAGCAGCTAAAGAGAGAGTTGTAATATTAAATGGAGGTCTCATCTTATAGAGTTGCCCAATAAGTTCTCTATTGGCAATACCATAACCTACTCTCATACCTCCTAATCCATAAGCTTTTGAAAAAGTTCCAAGGTAGATAACATTAGAAAACTCCATAATATCTTTTGGCTCAATTTTGTACTTCTCATCTTTTGCAGCTGCATACTCCATATATGCTCCATCAACTACCACCAAACTCTCTTTTGAGACAGCATTAATAATAGCCAATACCTCCTCTTTACTTATGGCATCTCCAGTTGGATTGTTAGGGGTACAGATGTAGACAATTTTAGGTTTATGTTCATTATAAGCTTCTATAAACTCAGAGACAATATGTCTATATGATGGAGTTCTAACTATCTTAGCTCCCATCTGTTTAGCATAAATCTCATACATAGCAAAAGTCACTTGTGACATTAATACAGAGTCATCTGAAGTCAATAAAGCACGAGAGATAAACTCTAACACTTGGTCAGAACCTGCACCAATAATAATATTGTCATCTTGAACATCAAATTTTTTAGATAACGCATCTTTTAATTCAAACATAGAATCATCTGGATATAAAAATGCTTTGTCTGCATTATCTGCAATTACCTTAGTTACTCTTTGACTACACCCTTTTGGGTTCTCATTTGATGCTAACTTTACCACATCTTTAGGGTCAACACCAAATTCACGAACAACTAGTTCTATTGGTTTTCCTGCTTCATAAATCTTTATCTCTTTTAGAGCTTCATTAAACTTCATCAATTCTCCTTACTAAATATCTTCATTCTCTTTAACATAAGAGCCTAAAATTTTAATTTCATCTTTATGTCTCTTGATAATCTCTTCAATATGTAAATCATCTTTATGTCCATTAAATTCAATAAAGAAAAGAGATTCTCCTTCTATAATATGTGATTTGATTTTAGTTAAATTTACCTCACAACGCTCAAAATCATTTAAAAAATCAACTAAAGAACCTGGTCTATTTGGTAGCCGTACTAATATAGAAGTTTTATCATTTCCAGATGGAAGATTTTCAAAATCACTAATAATAAAAAAACGTGTCTTATTGTTATCTCTATCTTCTATATTTTGAAATAAAATAGGTAGATTATACATCTTTGCTGCTATATCAGCACAAATAGCTGCACTTCCTTCCTCTTCTTTTGCTAACTTAGCAGCTTTAGCTGTAGAGTCTACAGGTATCAGCTCAACCTCATCAAGTCCACAATCATCTAAAAAATTATGACACTGTTGAAAAGCAATATCACGTGAGTAGATTTTTTTTATCTCATTAATGGAGTTACATCTAGTTGCTAAAGTAAGATGAACATCTACAAAAACCTCTGCAATAATCTTTAAATCATAATCTTTTAAACAGTTAATAGTCTCACTCACAATTCCATTAGAAGAGTTTTCAATAGGAATTACACCAAATTTTGCTGTTCCTCTACTAACTTCACGAAAAACACCTGTTATAGATTTTATAGGGATATAGGTACTCATAGCACCAAACTTCATCTCTGCTGCTTGATGAGTAAAAGAGGCTTCAGGGCCTAAAAAAGCAATAGCCTCTGGACGTTCTAAGTTTCTTGCAACAGCAAACATCTCTAAAAAGAGAGCATCTATAGCTTCATTGGTTAACTTTCCTCTGTTTTGTGCTTTAAGTCTATTTAAAATAGACTGTTCACGCTCAGGACGATATATAGGAGCTCCTACTGTATTTTTTAGCTTACCTACTTGATGAACGTACTCCATTCGTTTGTTATAAAGCTCTAAAAGTTTGTTATCTATCTTATCTATCTCTATACGAAGTTCATCAAGTGTCATAGTATCTCCCTTTATTTATATTATTTTTGCCAACTTATATCACAAGCCTCTTCTAACCTAATTTGGTCATCAAAACTTTCACGCTCTCTAATTAGATAATCTTTTCCATCTAAAATAGCAACTTCAGCAGCACGTCCACGGGTGTTGTAGTTACTTGACATTGTAAAACCATAAGCTCCTGCTGAGTGAACAACTAAAATATCATTATGTTCTAATGGAGGAAGAGGAATATCTTTTCCTAAAAAGTCTCCACTTTCACATACAGGACCTACTACATCAGCAGGACTCTTTTCACCCTCTTTTTGAACAGCTTCTATTCTATGATAAGCATTATAAAGACTTGGACGAAGTAAGTCATTCATAGCTCCATCAACAATAACAAAACGTTTATTGCCATTGACCTTCTCATAGAGTACTCTTGTTAAAAAGATTCCTGAGTTTGCCATCATATAACGACCTGGTTCAGAGACAATAGTTAAATCTAACCCTTTTAACTGACTTAAAATTGCTCTAGCATAATCAGCAGGTCTAATGGTTACTTCATCATCATAAACAACACCAACTCCTCCACCAACATCAAAAAATTTAATCTCAATACCAATAGCATCAAGTGAACGAACTAAATCAGCTACAATACCACATGCCTCTTCAATAGGAGCTAGTTCTGTCAACTGAGAACCAATATGAAAGTGAATCCCAACAGGATTTAAGTATTCAGACTTTTTAGCCAAAATATACATGCGTTTAGCACTATCTAAACTTACTCCAAATTTATTTTCATGTAGACCTGTAGAGATATAAGGGTGAGTTTTAGGGTCAACATTTGGATTAACACGAATAGAAATTCTAGCTTCTACCCCTAGCTCTTTAGCAATCATCTCTACACGTTTCATCTCAGCTTCACTCTCTAAATTAAGAAGTAAAATATCCTCTTGTAAAGCCTCTCTTATCTCCTCATCTCTCTTTCCAACACCTGAAAAGATAATTTTATACTTTTTTATCCCTGCTTTTAAAGCACGTCTAACTTCTCCAATACTTACACAGTCAGCACCAGCACCCAAGTTGGCTAAATGACGAATAACAGCTAAATTTGAATTAGATTTAACAGCATAAGCTACTAAAGATTTTTTTCCACCAAAAGCCTCTTTAAGCTCTTCATATCGGTTTGTAATATTATTAAAATCATACACATATAATGGTGTTTGATACTTTTCTACTAGTTTTTTAATCTCTAAACTCATATAATTATTCCTATAAATGTAAGACAAAGACTTACTTAAAATTATCGAGATTTTATCTAAATATTAGTTATATTTAGATTCTATTATTAGATTTACGCAGTGTATTAAGAGCATAAATCCATAGCATCACTACAGGCAATATAAGAATAAGTTCAGGCATAGCTGTACCATTTTTTGCAACAGTTTGAAGTGCAAAGAGTATTCCCCATATAAAGAGAGTCCCCCCAATAGCTTTTGCAGAGGTAATAGTAATATTCATATAACGAGCATGAAAAGGAAATTTAAAAATCAATATCATTAAAAGTGCTATAGAAAAAAGTGGTACTATAATCTTACTATAGATTTCTGTTCTTAGTTCATATGTATTTAACCCTTGATTCTCCAATAACCTTTTTGCAGAGATAGTTTCAGATAGAGTTAATGCCTTTCCATCATAAATTGATTCTAAAATTTTTGGTTGATAATCTCTTAAACTATGCAAAACAGGAATTGTCTCAATTTTAAGACGCTGTTTTCCATCTTTATTAATATATTTCGATTTTTTAATAGCATTCTCAGCAACCCATTCATAGATATTATACCATGCCTCTTTTGCTGTTATAATAGCAACTACTCTATCTTTCTTCATACGAAAAATTGTTAAATCCTCTAGTTTATACTGTTCAGGTATCAATGCTCCTATATAGATAAAACTATTATTGTATTTTGTTTTATATTTAAAAAATAGGTCTTTAGTTTTACTCATACCATATTGATTTTTAGATAATGATTTTGAGTTCTCTTGAGCTATAGAAAAAGAGGTAAAATTAAGTCCTACAAAAATTAAATAGGTAAAAAGCCCAACAACAAAAAATGGTTTAAAAAACTCTTTTCTTGTAACGCCCAAAGCATATAACGCTCCTATTTTATTCTGTTTTATAAAAGATATTTTTGTCCAAATACCACCAAAAACAATAGCTAAAGGGTATAGAAGATTAAGAGCTTCTTGAATCTTAAGATAAAAATATAATACTTTAACATTAAAAGATGGTAAAGAAGAACCATTCATTAAAAAATCTAATCCTGCAAAGAGGCTAGATAGACCAAAAAGAATAATTAACATATTTTTTAAATAGTGATAAGCTACATATTTAAAAATCATCTAAATTACTCTTGAAATGATTTAAGTGAATACCTTGATTTTACCTCATCAAGTGTTTTTGTTCTAAGTTCTTTAACGGCTTGAGCAGTATGATTAATCCAACCTTTTAAAACTTTTTGCTCTTCATTTGAAAAATCACCCAACACATAATCTACTACTTGAGATTTATATTCTGGCTTTCCTACACCCATACGTACACGATTATACTCTTTTCCAATCAGTGCATCAATAGAACGTAAACCATTATGTCCACCATGTCCACCACCCTTTTTAAAACGTAAAGAAGAAAAAGGTAAATCTATATCATCATGAATTACAATAATATCATCTATATCTATTTTATAAAAATTTTTAACAGCCTGTACAGAGTTTCCAGAAAGATTCATAAAAGTTGTAGGTTTTAAGAGCAAAAGATTGGAAGATTTAAAGAGTTCACCCTGAAAAGAGCTTTTAGAGACACTATTTGCTCCAAAGTCTAAGACCAACTGGTCTATAACTTTGAAACCAATATTGTGTCGTGTATTTTCGTATTGTGTTCCTGGGTTTCCAAGTCCTACGATAAGCAACATAAACTATTTAGCTTTAATTACACCAACAACAGCAACATCAGCTCTGTCCATTAGTCTACAATTTTCAGGAGCTTCCATATCTCTAACAAGAATAGCATCATCTCTATCTAAGTCAGTTACATCAAGAACAAATTTATTAGGTATGTTTTCAATAGCACCTCTAACTTTTAATCTCTTCTTTTGAAGCATTAAAACACCTTTGTTTTTAATACCCTTTGCTAAACCTGTTGTCTCTACTGGAACAAGATAATTTGTTACTTGACCTGGAACTGCTACTCTTAAGTCTACATGAAGCACGTCTCCATTTACAGGGTGTAGTTGATACTCTTGAATTACTACGTTAAACTCTTTGTCACCAACTTTTACTGGAAAAGTTAAGCCCTCTTTTCTTCTTACAGCTTTAATAAAATCACCTCTTTTAAACGCAGCTTGTACATTCTCTACACCATTTGCATAGATGTTAGCTGTTAGATAACCATCTCTTCTAAGCTTCTTTGCAGAACTTGAGCCGATACTCTCTCTAATCATACCTTCTAACATTTGTGTCCTTTAATTTTTAAAATTAGAAGCGAATTATAGCTGTTTTTTATTAATTTTTAGTGATTTTATTATAAGTATCTTTAAAAATTTTTACTACTGAACCATCATCTACTTCTCTATTTTCATTTTTTATAACTTTTTTAGTCTCTATAGTATTATTAGCAATAAGCTCTCGATTCATCTTTTTTAAACTCTCTATCTCTTTTTGATACTCTATAAGTTGCTCTTCAATATGAGTAAATTGGTCTTTAGATATGATAAACTCTTGGTCTTCTTTACTTGCTTTATAGAGCTTTAACTCTTCTTCAAAATCAGCAATGGTTTCTCTATAGAGTTCCATGGCCTTCTGTTGCTCTTCTTTCTCTAATATTAAAGCTTCTAGTTTATCCTTTAACTTTTCAATTTGAGAATTAGTCTCTTCAACTCTCTCCTCTGCCTTTATAAGCACTTTTTCAAACTCAGCCAACTCCTTAACACGCTCTTGGTCTTTTTGTTTAAGAGATTTAATCTCATTTAACAATTTTAAATTTTCCTCTTTTAACTCTCTACTTCTATCAAAACTACTGTTTACTTTATCAAAGTTAAGTTGCATTTGTGTAATTTGTGCTGTCTTTTGAGCTACAACCTCTTCAGATTTTTCATAGTTTGAAGTAAGCTTCTCAATCATAGTTTTTTGATTACGAAACTTTTTTTCTAGTTTTTCAAGTATCTCATTTCTCTCTTTAATAATTGAATTTAAAGAATCAATTTCAATAATATACTTTTCTCTCTGTTTTGCTTTTGAATATAACCAACCTATCAAAAAGCCCAATAGTATTGCTGAGATTAACCAAAAAACCATTTTTAGCATTAATTCACTCATCATAGTTCACCTTATTATTATGAGTTTGGTGGTCTCTCAAAATAAGTTTAGATGAAATTTTCAAAGGAGTCTCATTATCAAATTTATTCTCTAACTCTTGATAATAGCTCTGTGCATTTAAAACTAGGCAAGAACCAATTAATAAAATTGCAAATGCTACTCCCCACATCAATACAGTACCACTACTCATTTTTTACCTTTCTATTAATATTTAATGTTTTATTATATTATAAAAAGTTAAAAAAGTAAATAGTATCTATTCTGTTATGCTCTCTTTTAAATCAAAAATATCCATCTCTTCATCTTTATTCTCTAAACTTTTCTGTTCTAATCCCAAATTTTCGAGTTTTAGCTTCATATCTGCTGGATTAGAAGCATGTTCCATAACAACCTCAATATCAATCTTTTTTGCTTTAAATAGGTCAATAAGTGCTTGGTCAAATGACTGAGAACCATATATCTCTTTTCCCTCTTCAATAGTATCCAAAATTTCATAATCTCGATTTTGAGTAATCAAATCTACAATCCTTGGGGTCTGTAACATAACCTCAATAGCAGCAGCTCTTTTCCCATCAACTGTTTTAACCAAACGCTGAGAGATTACTCCTGAAAGTACAGAAGCTAATGTAATACGAATACGATTTTGCTCCTCTTTAGGAAACATTCCAATTACACGGTTAATAGTCTCTTTAGCATCAAGTGTATGTAGAGTTGAAAATACTAAGTGACCTGTATTGGCAGCATGAAGAGCAATCTCAATAGTCTCTAAATCTCTCATCTCCCCAATTAATATAATATCTGGGTCTTCACGTAAAGCACCTTTTAGTGCATTTGTAAAAGAGAGTGTATCTTGTCCTACTCCACGTTGAGATATTAAACACTCTATATCTTTATGAACAAACTCTACTGGGTCTTCAACAGTAATAATATGCTTTTTTTTAGTACGATTTATATGATTTAGCATAGCAGCCAATGTTGTAGATTTTCCTGAACCTGTAACACCAGTAACCAAAACAAGCCCACGGTGCATTTCTGATAGTTGAGTAATAACTTTAGGTAAATTTAGCTCTTCTAATGTTAAAATTTTGACTGGAATAACCCTAAAAACAGCAGATAAACCGTCCATTTGATAAAAAAAGTTTACCCTAAAGCGATTCTCTTCATCTAAGACATAAGTGGAATCTAACTCTTTTCTAAATGTTAACTCTTTATACTGTTTTTCAGTTAAGATAGCCTGTGCAATTCCATCTAACTCCCCATGAGTTATCTTTCTATCTCCCAGTTTAAGTAAATCTCCATAAACACGAAGACGTATAATTGCTCCAGCTTTTAAATGCAAATCACTACCATTGTTGTGTAATAAATTCTTAAGATAAAATTGTAATCTTTTTTCCATATATAAAAAATCCATTTCTTTAATTTTTATTAAATTATATTATAACTTTCTTAATTAATTTTTTTAAAAGATTTTTTATTCTAATTCTGCGTTATAATTCTTTTAAAAAAAATAAGGAGTAACAAAATGGCAATGATACTGTTACCAATAGCACAAGGTTTTGAAGAGGTAGAGGCAGTCTCTCTAATAGATGTACTTAGAAGAGGTGGAATAGCTGTTAGAGTAGCATCTGTTGACCCACACAAAGATAACAACTTAGTATTAGGAGCAAATGGCATTACAATACAAGCCGATACAGACATCAAAAATGTTGTCGCTGATGATTTCGATATGATTCTGCTCCCAGGTGGTTGGGAAAATACATATACTTTAGCAGAGAATGAAACAGTACAGAGTCTACTAAAAGAGTTTAAAACAAAAGAGAAAACTGTTGGTGCTATATGTGCTGCTCCATATGCTCTAAATAAAGCTGGTATTTTAGGAGATGACTACACTTGCTACCCTAGTGTAGAAGATGAGATAGCTAAAGAGGGCTACAGAGATGACCAAGCTGTTGTAGTTGATGGAAATATTATGACCTCAAGAGGGCCTGGTACTGCTCTTTGCTTTGGACTAGAGATTGTTAAGAAGTTTTCAGGAGAAGAGAGCTATAAGGCTGTTAAAGAAGGTATGTTGTTAGATTTTTGTAACTAATTTCCTTAGAGTAGCCTTAATAGAGAGCAATTTTTTCTTGCTCTCTATAATTTATACTCTAAAACTCATATATCTAAAGGACTAACCACCCTACCCTTGTTCATCTCTGCTACAACATGAGTATATATCATCGTAGTTTCCACACTTTTATGCCCCAATAGCTCTTGGATTGAACGTAAATCTATACCACTCTGTAATAACCTGAGTTCGACGGAATACCATATCCACAATTTTACGAGGTTTTTCATAGGCAACGATAGATTTTTACAGGACTAACTAGTTAATTCAAAAAAATCTATCTAAGCATATGGGAAACCTCGTAAA
>JALWMP010000086.1 GCA_026996165.1 Campylobacteraceae bacterium | reverse complement strand
TCTTAAAGCTGTCTATAGACTCATTTGGGTCACCTTTTGCAGTTTTTGCAACATAGTCAAGTGTAAATGGCTCTAAAGATTTTTTATACTCTTCAAAAGAGATTTTCCAGTGTTTAAGTGTACCAGCTGTATTTTTCATGGTATCACCCTCTTTGTACCCATAAGGCTTAAGTGCAGGTGCTTCTTTTGCTGAAACTTTTTTACTCATCTCTTTATTGATAGTTTGCATCTCTAATGCAGTGTATTTTCCTGCACTACCGTCAGCATTTACAGGAGTAATAGATTTTTCACCTGCTCTTCTCATACCATAACCAATGTTTACAGGACCAGCTGTAAATACAATATTCTCTTTTACAAAGTCCCAATCAATAGCTTCTGGGTGATTATATACAATCTCATGAGCAATATAGTTCCAAATTGCAAGGTCAGTACTTGGAGAGAAGATAATATTAAAGTCACCAAGGTCACAAGTTCTATGTGTATAGGTTTGAATATTTACAACTTTTACCTTATCTGGGTTAGAGAGTTTTCTGTCTGTTACACGAGACCATAAAATAGGGTGCATCTCTGCCATATTTGAACCCCAAGTTACAATGGTATCTGTAATCTCAATATCATCATAACATCCACTTGGTTCATCAATACCAAATGTTTGGTAGAAACCAACAACAGCACTTGCCATACAGTGACGAGCATTTGGGTCAATAGCATTTGAACGGAATCCACCCTTCATCATCTTTTGAGCTGCATACCCTTCCATAACAGTATATTGACCAGAAGCAAATACAGCTACACCTTCAGGTCCAGACTCTTTAAGTGCTTTTTTGGCATGTTTTTCCATCTCATCAAATGCTCTCTGCCAAGATACAGGTTTAAATTTACCATGCTTATCAAATTCACCTTTGTCATTCATACGAAGAAGAGGAGTTTTGAGTCGGTCTGCCCCATACATAATTTTTGCATTAAAGTACCCCTTAATACAGTTAAGCCCACGGTTAACAGGTGCTGCTGGGTCACCTTTTACTGCAACAATACGCCCCTCTTTTGTTGCCAACATAATACCACAACCAGTACCACAAAATCGACAAGCTGCCTTGTCCCAACGCCAATCAGATTCAGCCTCTTTTGCTTTTGCTTGAGCCTCTTGTGGAATAGCTATTCCAACAGCAGAAGCAGCAGCCACGGCAGCTGAGCTCTTTAAAAAATCTCTTCTGTTTAATGACATTTTTTCTCCTATTTAAATAAAGTTTAGAAAACTACTTATAATACCATTTAGATATATATAGAATGTTGATATATGTCAAGATTTATGATTTATAATATCAAGAAAATATATAATTATTGATTTTATGTTATAATCTAATACTTATTGTTTTAAGGAGTTATAGAGCTATTTGGATAAGATTATTTTTTATCTTTTTCAAGCACCTCTAGTTCAGCTTTTCCTAGTTTGACAAATTTAGCAAACATTTGAAGTAAAATATCTCTAGGTTGAACAAAGTTTTGAATAAAAAATGCAGTTGGATTATTTTCATCAATTTCTGAAGTATCTACAAGTTTTTCAATAAAGTCATCAAAACTGTGACCTGCCATAACTGCACAAGCATGAATCATCATAGAATCTTTTAAATCTTCATCTTCAATAGTATGGTATAGTACTAAGAAAATCTCTTTTGCACCTTTAATATCTTTTTCACTATATCGTTGAATACCATGTTCATATATGGCTCTTGCTGTTGCTAACTCTTCAGGATTTGAAAGGTTAAAACCTTTATGTTGTGTGAGATTTTCAGCAAGTACATCAAAAGCAGTATTGACAATAAAGGTAAAAATCTCATTTATCTCATCTTCAGAAGCTCCAATAGCCATTTTTGTACCTAAAAGCATATATCCTTTATCAATACTTTTTTGAGAGTACATCTCCTCTTCAATCTGTTTTAAATTTGCTAAAAAATTCTCATCTTTTTTTAGTGCTTCTATGTCTATCTCTTGTTGTTGCATTTTTTTCCTTTTATAACTTTAAATTGTAGGTGTGACCGTGTCATACGCCAAAACCAAAAACCATAAATATCCATTTAATTCAAGCTAAGATTTAACGTGTGATATGGTCACACCTACGTGTAAATTTTGATGTTCGATGAAATCGAATCTACAAAGCTCTTTTAATCCTTTCTAATGCCTCTCTCGTCTTCTCCTCTTCATATACTAAAGCCAATCGAACAAATCCTTTACCTTGCTCTTCTCGACCCAAAAATGAACCAGGAATAACTTTAAGATTGTAATCTCTGTAGAGTCGAATAGTAAACTCTATCTCATCTTCAACCTCTAGCCATATATAAAATGTAGCAAGTGGAGGCTTAATTTCTAAAATATCTTTAGCAATTTCAAAGTTTTTAATATATTTTTTCCTAAAAATATCCACATGTTCTTGGTCTGCCCATGCAGCAGCTGCTGCATATTGGAGAGGAAGTGGGGAGGCACACCCTACATATGTTCTGTAGGTCATATAATTTTTTAGAATCTCTGCATCTCCAGCAATGAATCCTGAACGTAATCCAGGAGCAGAAGAGCGTTTAGAGACAGAATTTATAACTAAGATATTTTTAAAATCAATATTTCCAACTTCTATACTTGCATTGAGAAGAGAGGGTAGATGGTTATCTAAATAGAGGTCAATATAGCACTCATCATTTAAAAGTATAAAATTATGCAAGTGTGATAATTTTACCCACTTTTTAAGCTCTTCGATTAGCATTGTAGAAGAAGTTGGATTATTAGGTGTATTTAAAATTACAAAATGGCAACGACTTAGCTCTTTTTCATCTATATTTGGTTGAAAATTATTCTCTTTAGTAAGGTTCAAATAGATAACCTCTGAATTAGAAGCTTTAGCAGCACCTTCATAAATTTGATAAAATGGATTAGGATAAGCCATTACAGAATTTTCTATATTATGAAGTAAAAATTGAGGGAAATTAAAGAGAACCTCTCTTGTTCCAAAGGTTGGAATGATTTGCTCATTGGTTAGTTTTAAATTAAATCTTGTATTTAAATATTTTAACATTGCTTCACGTAAAATAGGTTCTCCAGACGTTTTAGGATATTTATTAAGTAGAGGAGCTTTCTCTTGAAGTTTTTTAAGGATAAATTGAGGTGTTTCAAATTGTGGTTCACCTATAGTTAAACTAAGTGGTTCATAGTTAGTATTTGGTGTAATGTTATCTAAAAGGGTATTAAGTTTTTCAAATGGATATGTTTCAAAGTTCATAATGGTCTTATGCCTAAAATTTTTAGAAGGATTATATCAAAAATAAGATTTAGGTTAGGGGTATTTGTTGCCAAGTAGAAACTTGGCAATAAAAATATTAAGGTTATTTGTCTTTGTCACAACTAATAGTTTTAGCTGTTTTAAGTTCAATATAGTTATCATCTAACATTTTTGCAGGTTTTAAGCCTTTACAACCAACCTTGTCACATGGTTCAGTTTTTGCCATAGGTATATCAACAATAAGCTCTCCCTCTGCCTCTTCTAAATTATCAAAATCACAAGCATTTCCCTGTTTTAGTTTTGGATTTGTTGTTGATTTTGTAGAAGATTCAGAATCAATTTTAACTACAGGTACAATCTCAATCTTCTCTTTTTCATCACTTTTGTCTGTTTTCTGTTTACTAACAGGTAATTCAGAACCTGCAAATGAACAGCTTGTCCAAGTTAATAGTGCTAAAACACTAACAACAAGGTATTTTGAAACAATAGTTTTCATAGTTTTTCCTTTGTATCTTAATTATAGAATCTAATATTATATAACAGTTTCACTTAAAATTAATTATATTTTAGAAAATTCAATATAAAATTAATTAAAAAGTGCTAAAGTAAATAATATTTTTAACATAATCATATTACACTATTAATAATTAAATATAGGAGAGAATAATAATGAAAAAAATTGTACTACTAGCTTACGTTCCTGTACTCTTAATGTCAGGTGAATTAAAAGATGCTTTAATTGAGGCAAAAAAAACACATAAACCGTTAATGGTCTATGTTAAGTCAGACTCTTGTGCGTATTGTGAAAAAATGAACAAAAGAACACTAAGTGATGAGAGCGTACAAAAGAACATTCAAGATTTTATTTTTGTAAAAGCAGATAAAAATTCAGAAGATGCTAAACGCTATTTACCTCAAACAAGATATACCCCTACAACTTATTTTATTTCACCAAAGTTTAAAGTTGTAAATACTGTAAAGGGATATTTAGGAAAAGATGATTTTAACCTGTGGATTAATGACTCTAAAACAAAGTTAGGAATCTCTACAAACTCAACTCAAACTCCTTCACATATTAGTTCGACTAAAAGTGAAAATTGGTTTTATGATGTTGCATCAGCTGAAGATTATGCTAAGCAAGTTGGAAAAAATGTTATGATTTATGTAGAGAATAAGCGTTCAAAATGGTCAAAAAGAATGAGAACAGAGACTCTTTCAAGTAAAAAAGTAAAAGATGCTTTGAAAAACTTTGTATGGGTTAAACTTCAAAAGGGAAGTGCTGAAGCAAATGCTTACGGATTAAGTCCAAAATTAGCACCAACAGTCTACTTTAGAAAAGCAGATGGAACTCTTTTAGCTACTGCTAAAGGTTACTTTGGTGTTAAAAACTTTTTACTTTGGGTTAAATATGCAAAGAGTAAATTATAAGGTCAAAAATAGACCTTATATCCCTGTATTACAAGAGGCAATATCACCACTCTGCATTCCTCTTTTAAACCAGTTAACTCTTTGAGCAGAAGAACCATGTGTAAATGAATCAGGAACAACATATCCTTGTGCTTGTTTCTGTAAAGTATCATCACCAATGGCTGAAGCAGTATTTAGTGCCTCCTCTATATCTCCTTTTTCTAAACTTGAAAAGAGCTTGTCTTCATAGTGAGCCCAAACTCCTGCATAACAGTCTGCTTGTAGTTCAACACTAACTTGTAGCTTATTTTGACCTGCTTGACCATGTACTTGTTGTTTCATTTTTTGTACTTTAGATAGCGTTCCTGCTAAATTTTGAACATGGTGACCAACTTCATGAGCTAAAACATATGCCTCTGCAAAATCTCCACCTGCATGAAATCTTCTTTTTAATTCATCAAAGAAAGCTAAATCAAGATATACTTTTTGGTCAGTTGGACAGTAAAAAGGCCCCATTTGTGCAGATGCGTGACCACAGCCACTTGTAGTTGAACCACGAAATAGAACTAATTTTGGCTCTTTGTATTTTGCCCCATGCTCTTTAAATATTTTTCCCCAAATTTTTTCTGTATCGGCTAAAACAGTTGATATAAAACGTTTCTCTTTATCATCAACAGTTTTATTGATATGTGTAGAAGAATGGCTATTTGTTATAGAATTAAAAGGATTATAGCCAGAGAAGTATGCTAATGCACCTACGGCAATGATTAGCCAACCAAATTTAGTTTTTAATAGAGGTTTTACAATAGGCCATAAAAACATAATTGTTCCCATTGAGGGTACACCTCTTGTTTCTCTACTAGATGAACTACCTTGACTGTTACGTCTATCTTCTACATTATGACTTTCGTCTCTATCTTCCCATCTCATTCTAATTAATGCTCCTAAAATTTATTTTAACAAATTATATCACAAGTAAAATTTGACTACAATATTAAAGTTATTAACAGAAGTTAACACTTGAGGAGTTCTATGTGTCATTAGCATTAGCAAGAAAGTATCGTCCAGCAACTTTTGATGACTTAATTGGTCAAGAGGCTGTTGCTCAAACCCTCTCTATGGCATTAGAGAGTGACCGACTTTCACATGCCTATCTCTTTTCTGGTCTTAGAGGTTCAGGTAAAACTTCTACAGCTCGTATTTTTGCTAAAGCACTTCTTTGTGAAAAAGGACCTACTTCTCACCCATGTGGAATTTGTGAACATTGTATGATGGCTTTAGATGCACGTCATATGGATATTATAGAGATGGATGCAGCCTCAAACCGTAAAATAGATGATATTAGAGAGCTAATAGAGCATACAAAATATAAACCATCTACAGCACGATATAAAATCTTTATTATAGATGAGGTTCATATGTTGACTAAAGAGGCTTTTAATGCCTTGTTAAAGACCCTAGAAGAGCCTCCATCTTATGTTAAGTTTATCTTGGCTACAACTGACCCTCTAAAGCTTCCTGCAACTATTTTAAGTCGTACTCAACACTTTAGATTTAGAAATATTCCTCAATCGGTCGTTGCAAAACATTTAGCACATATCTTAAACCTAGAGGGTATTGAGTATGAGCCAAGTGCATTAGAGATTATCGCTCGTTCAGGTGCAGGGTCGGTGCGTGACTCTTTAACCCTTTTAGACCAAGCGATTGTCTACTCTAAGAACTTTGTTAGTGTATCAACAGTTACAAATATGTTAGGGATTATTGAGCCATCAATCTTAGAGGAGTTGGTTAACTATGTTTTAGAGAGAAATCAAAAAGAAGTTTTAGCCTTTATTAATTCTGCTGTGGAGTTTGAAGCACAAATGGTTATAGATGAGTTGATGCTCTACTTGAAAGAGATACTTCTTAGTGGTTCACAGCAGATTGCACCTATGGTTATTGAGCGTTTTTTTAGAATATTAGCAGAGTCAAAATCACTTCTTAATATGGGGGCAGATGGTCAGTTTGTTCTTTCGTTAACTCTCTTTAAGATGATGGAGGCGTTGCAGATAAAAGATATTGATGGAATGATTCGCACTTTAGAGCAGGAGCTTTCAGGGGTACAAATCTCAACTGAACCTGTAGCAAAAGTAGAAAAAGAGGTTATAGAAGAGAGAGTAGAGCCTGAACCTATTGAAGAAACAATTATTGAAGAGCCAGTTACTCCAGAACCTATTATAGAGAAACCTCTTGACAAAGGTGCTAAGCTTTTTGAATCACTTATAGATAAGATGTACGATAGAAACTATGAGCTTGGTGAGTGTTTTAAGTATAGCATTGAGTATATCTCTTTTGAGAACAATCTTTTAACTTGGGAGTCCTCTGCAACATCAGAACAGAAGAGTCTGCTAAAGAACAACTGGATGATGATTCGTACATTTGTTCATGAGATTTTTGGTTATGAGACCAAAATTAAAAATCTCTCAAAGGAGTTGCCCTCCTCAGTAGATGTATCTGAATCTAATACTACGGAATCGGAGTGTTTACACCTGAACAACTCTATAGAAGAACCCATCTCTATGATAGAAGATGAGGTATTAAATCAGCCAGTTGTTAAGCAAGAAGAGGAGATGCCTATGAAGAGTTCATGTGTTGCTCCTGATGATGGTGGAGTAGAGTCAGCAAAAGAGAAAGATGAGAGAACCATCTTAGATGAACCGATGGTTGCTAAAGCGTTGGAGTTGTTTGCTCCTAAGAAAGTAAGAGTTAAACGGAAAGGATAGATTAAAAAATGACTCAAGAAGCAAAAGTAGAAAAATTTGAACAGGAGTTACTTCCAAAGGTAAAAGATGCCTTTGTAGAGGTGATGAACTATATAGAAGAGAAAAAGTTACCATCAGCCTATGCTGTCTGTTTGAGTAGTTATGTTGAGAACTTTGTAACAGGTAAAGCCCTAAAGTGGAAAGAGCATTGCGAAGAGTATGGTGTAGAGATGGATTTTGCCGAGTTAAAAGAGGCACTAGAGAAGATAGAGAGTTTAGATGAACACCTTAAAGAGTTTGCATAACCAATGCTTCTAGCAGATATAGGAAACAGTAGAGTACATATCTACAATGGTGATGAGGTTGTCCACCTCTCTCATCAAGAGGCAATCGAGCAGTATGGCAACCAAGAGTTAAAATACATTACCGTAAAACATCAACTCAAAGAGCAGTTAGAGAGCCTAGATAAGTGGAAAAATATCTCTGAGCTTATGCAGATAGAGGGGCAGTACTCAACTATGGGCATTGACCGTAAAGCTTTATGTCTCTCTCATAAAAGTGGCATATTTGTTAGTGCAGGTTCAGCTATTACTGTTGATGTGGTAGAGGAGGGTAGATACCTTGGTGGTTTTCTGCTTCCAGGGTTAAGAGCTTATATAGATGCTTATGCTTCTATATCTCCTGCATTAAAAACAGAACTAAATCCACAAATATCTCTAAATGAGTTAGCTAAAACAACCCAAGATGCAATAAGTTTTGGTATAATCGCCTCCATAAAAACGCTTATAGAGAAATATCAATCCAACAGACAACTCTATATAACAGGTGGTGATGGTAAGTTGCTAAGTCAATTTTTTACCAATGCCATTTTTGATGAGACGCTTATTTTTCAGGGTATGAAAAATGCGATAAGAAAGGATATAACCAATGTCTAATGCCCTAGACCTTTACGCCAAAGTAGAAGACCTTTTAGGAGTCAATGAGGTAACTCCTATTTTAAATGAGTATTACTATGAAGCCTTAGAGAAGATAGAGTTTAAGAGTCTACTAGATGTAGGTTGTGGTTCAGGTGGTTTCTTAGCACAAATCTCTAAACTCTACCCAAATGTTAAAGCAAAGGGCATAGACCTTAGCAGTGTTATGGTTGAGATGACAAAGAAAAAAGGGCTAAATGCAGAGTGTATAGACCTATGTAAAGTAGAAGAGACGTATGAGGTTATTACAGCTATTTTTGACATGGTAAACTATTTAGACGCAAAAAATATTAAACGCTTTTTTCGTTGTGTAGAGGAGAGACTTGAAAAGGGTGGACACTTTATCTGTGACATCAACACACTCTATGCTTTTAAAGTCATAGCTGCTGGTTCATACATAAAAGATGGCAATGACCGTTTTGTTACTATAGATTCAGACTATGTTGAGGAGGATAGAGAGTACTTTATGGATTTTACACTTTTTGAAAAAGAGGGTGAGTGTTTTAAGAAGTCACAAGACTCCATTACCCAATACTTTTACACCGTACCAGAGATTCAGAAGTTGACTAAGATGAAGTTGGTCTCTAAAACAGCAATTTCAATCTATAGTCATGAGTCTGAGAAGTATTTTTTGGTTTTTAAAAAGTTATGACAACCTATCCCTAAAATCTTCATACCCAAACTCTCTAATTACCTCAACAGAGCCATCTAGCCTTTTAATAGCAATACTAGGCAGGGCAATACCATTAAAAGTAGTTGCCTTTACCATAGTGTAGTGCATTTGGTCTTCAAAAACAATCTTGTCACCAATCTGTAGAGGTTTATCAAAAGAGTAATCCCCCATAATATCACCTGCTAAACAGGTGTTTCCTGCTACTCTATAGGTATAAGCCTTCTCTTCTACCTCTCCAGCTCCTCTAATGTCAGCACGATAGGGCATAATGATAGTATCAGGCATATGAGCCTCTGCTGATGTATCTAAGATAGCAATCTTTATGCCATTGTCTACAATGTCTAGTACAGAGGCTACAAGTGTTCCTGTCTGCCACCCTACAGCCTCCCCAGGTTCTAGGTAGAGTTGTAGGTTTGGGTATTTGGCTTGAAACTTCTTAAGAAGCTCAATAAGTTTTTCTATGTTGTAACCTTTTTTGGTAATGTGGTGACCTCCACCAAAGTTAACCCACTTTAGTTTAGGTAAAAACTCTTTAAACTTCTCCTCAAAAGCCTCTAAGACCTTTTCTAGTGCAAAGCTATCTTGTTCACAAAGAGCATGGAAGTGAAGCCCCTCTATACTATTTCCAATTTCACTTTTAAGTAATCTATCAAAATTAGCAACAGTTGTCCCCAATCTTGAATAGAGACCACAAGGATTATAAAGTTCTACAGGAGCTTCTGAGTACTCAGGATTTACACGAATACCCAAAGAGAGGTTAGGGTTCAAGCTCTTTGCCAAAGCTCCAAAACGCTCAAATTGAGAAGAGGAGTTAAAGACTAAATGGTTAGAGATAGTTGCTATTGGCTCTATCTCCTCCTCTTTAAAAGCAGGGCTGTAGGTATGTAGCTCTTTTTTAAACTTTTCATTAGACAACTTAGCCTCATTAAGTCCAGAGGCACAACAGCCATCTAGGTACTTTGAGACAAGCTCAAAACTTTGCCAAAGTGCGTAACCTTTTAGTGCTAAGAGTATCTTTACTCCTGTTTGCTCTTTTATATGGGCTAGGGTTTTTAGGTTTTTTTCTAATAGCTCCTCTTCTAGTAGCCAATATGGGGTTTTCATTTAAGATAGTCCTATTTATTGTTTTGTATGGTGTAGGGGCAACCTCCGTGTTCGCCCCATATTATCGTATTTGTTCTAATTTTTATAAAAATATTTTGAATTTTTTGCCATATTGAATAGAGGGCGAACACGGAGGTTGCCCCTACAATTTTATGTATTAAAAAAATGGATTTGGTTTTAATGGTGTAGTTGGGGACTACACCCTACGATTATGAAGCTATAACGACTTTGTCTATATTGTCAAAAATAGCCTTAACTCTCTCTTGCCAAAGCTCTCCAAACTCTTTTTTCTCTTCGCTAGAAGCGACTCCTTGCATAAGTTTACCCATAAGCTCTTGCATTTTTGGGTTACCACCAATACTACTTGGGTCATAGTTTACTGTTACACTTTTTCCTGTATCTAGTCGTTTAAACTCCATTTGAGCAGGAATATCTGCACCAAACTCCATAAGGTTGTTTCTTGCAAATTTACCATTTAGCCCTTTAAAGCCTGAATGCTCTGTTGCTCCTGTAATCTGTGTAACTACATTAGCAATAACACCTGCAACACCCTCTAGTGGGTTACTTTTAAAACGTACATAGATATTACCTCTAATTGGAGTCTCATCTTGGTAGAGTGCCTCTAGGGCTTTTAGTGTACTAATATAAGCACCAGAGACAGTAGGGCAGGAGTGACCTGCTGATTTTACAATATCTAAGTAGCTAAACTCTACTATTCCATCTTCAAAAGTCCCTAAAAAATCAGAGAGTGGGTCTTGTAGTTTAATTGTTGGTGTGTTATCGAAAAAATTTGGGTATTTCATTGTTATCCTTTATGGTTCTATAATTTTAATGACATCAGCAGCATGATTAAAAATCTTCTCCACACGCTGTTGCCAAAGTACTTCAAACTCTATCTCTTCACTAGAAGTTGCCTCACCACTAAGAACTTTTTTCATAAGCATATCTTGTTTTGGGGTAATGGGAATAGAGTCTAAATCATATTTTGCAATAACCTCTTTTTTGTTATCGAGTCTTTTATATCGTATATCTCCTTCAAATTTCTCATTAAATTTTAGTTTTTCAATACGACTAAATTTTCCCTCTACACCTCTAAATCCAAGTTGTAGAGTTGCTCCTGTAATATGGCTTGTAACATCTGCCATAACAGAGGTAATATCATCTGTAAGGTCTTTGTTGAAGCTAACTTCAATCTCTCCCCTAACTGGAAGTTTATCTTTGTATAGTGCTTTTAAAGCTCGAAGAGTCATAAGGTAAGCCCCTGTTACGTCAGGACAGGAGTGACCTGCATTTTTAGTAATTTCCAAGTAGCTAAACTCTACAATACCATCTTGAAATGTTCCTAAAAACTTTTGTAAAGGGTCTTGAAGTTTAATTGTTGGGCGTGTTTTAAAAAAAGTCGGATAGTTTATTATCATTTTTTTATTCCCTTATAAATTTGAGGATTATAGTTTAAAATAGTACTTAAAATCTTGATTTAGGTCAAGAGTAAGATGTAGCCTTAACTACATCTTACTTAAGTAATCCAGCCTCATACAAAAACGGAGAGGGTTTAAAGTCTAACTTTTTAACTCTGTCATATTTAGCAAAAGAGAGGTAGAGCTTCTCTTTTGCTCGTGTAACAGCTACATAAAAGAGTCTTCTCTCTTCATCTAAGCTTCCACCCTTTCCCATTAGTTTTGTATTTGGAAAACGTCCGTCCATAAGGTCAACCACATAGACTTCGGTAAACTCTAACCCTTTACTCGCATGAATACTCAAAAGGTTGACCCCATCGCCCTCACTTAGTTCATTTCCTCCTAAAACCATAGCATTTACAAATCTTGGAATCTCCTTGTATTGACCTGCTAGGTCACTTAGAAGTCTTGCTTTTCTTGCTATTCGCTCTTTTGCTAAGTTCTTTTTGTCAAGGTCTATCTCTCCAGATTTTAGTTTACCTCTTTGGTTAGATAAAAGCTCTACTAAAAATTGATATAGAGGAGAGCCAATAAGCTTTATAAGTAGGCTTCTTGGTTGCTTTATGTGGCTAATAGAGCCTATAAACTCATAAAACATTATAAAAAACTCCAATCCATCAGGGGTTAGTTTTGGGTATTTTAAGATAGGGTGAGAGCGTATCTTTTCACTCATCTCTATTTTAGAAAATCTTGTAACTGAACCTATCTCTGTGTCATCGTCAAAGAGTCCAAGTTGCATATTTTTGTTTGGGTTTAGTTTGGGTAGAGTATGAACTCTTGGGTGCATAAGCCCTACAAACAGATTTCCCTCTCCAAAGTGTCTAAAGCACTCAAACATCTCTTTTGCTACAGCAGAGCCGATATTTTTCCCATATTCAAAAATATGAATAAATGCCATCATATCTTTTGGGTTAACTATAAGTGAGCAGACATCTAGCAGAAACTTAACCTCTTTTGCCTCAAAGAAGCTGTTTCCACCTTTACGTTTTGAGGGGATTCCCATCTCACGCAGAGTAGCCTCTATACCATCGGCAGAGGCGTTGTTTCTAAAGATAACAGCAATATCATTAGCAGGAGTATAGCTCTGTTTTATGGTTCTAGCAATGCTCTGGTATTGGTCAAATAGCTCGTTATACATAAGTAGTCTAGGAGGTTGGTTTTTTCCTTTTCTAGTTACTACTAACTTTTTAGGGTAGATACGCTCATTTCTCTCAATAACACGGTTAGCCAAAGCTAAAATGCTTCCTGATGACCTATAGTTTTTATCTAAGGTAAAGACATTGGCATTTGGGTAACGCTTGGCAAAGGTGGCGATATTTTGAATATTTGCTCCATTAAAGGCGTAGATACTTTGGTCGTAGTCACCCACACAAAAGAGTGAGGGTGGTTTCATTGCATCTATCAATGCACTCTGTAGGGTATTTGTATCTTGGTACTCATCTACTAAAACCTCTACAAGGTCTCTTTTGTTCTCTTCTAAGTGGGCTTTCATTTTAAGTAAGAGGTCATTAAAAGAGACAAAACCATACTGCTCTTTTGTAGCTTCAAACTCATCAATAATATCCATATATATGTCTATTAGCACTCTATGCTCTGGGTACTTCTCTAAAAACCAAACATCAAAGCCATCTAATGAGGCATTCTGATATAGCGAGTACTGCTCATATAGATATGTAGCTGAAAAAGGCTCTGTGTCAAGATTTAGTCGTTTAAGTTGACGCTTCTCATAAACTGAACGAAAGAGAGTCTTTAACTCTGTTGGTTGTTTTAAAGAGATATTACTGTTAAGCTCTTTTAACCATCGGTATGAGACAGCATGAAAAGTTCCAGATTCAATCTTGTTGACAATACGTGGTGGGTAGTAGCGTCCAACCCTAGCCAACATCTCACCAGCTGCTTTGTTTGTAAAGGTTAGTAGAAGAATTTTAGAGGGGTCTGTCCCCTTTTCAATAAGTTGAGCAATACGCCCAACAATAGTAGATGTTTTTCCTGTCCCAGCAGAAGCAATAATAAGATTGTTTCCCATGGGAGCAGTGGCAGCACTTAGCTGCTCTTCGTTAAGCGTACTAAGTGGCATAGATACCTTTATTGACCAAGAATATAGTAGGTTGGTTTGTTTGCTACTTTCTCTGTTTCGATTTTATATTTTGTTGCCCAATGGTTAACAAGCTCTGAGAACTCTTTTTGAATCTCTTTAGAGGTATTTTCACTACCTTTAATCTTAAATACATCTTTTGAGTTAGATAGTGCAACAACCCCATTAAGGTGTGCTAACTCATCATGTAGTGCCAATATATGTTTTGAGAAATTTTTAAAACCTTTAGTATTGGCTATAGTCTTTTTTATCTGCTCTACAGATTTATCTGTTTTTGTGTATCCAAGTTGGGTTAAAAGTGCTTCTGGAGTTAACTCTAAGTGCATTTATATCCTTTATATAATTTTAAGTTGAGGTAGATTTTAGCAGAAAAATGGTTAGTAATTAATGAAGTTTTTTAACTAATAGACAAGATTATACTTAACCTATTTTAGATAGAATTACCACATTAAAATAAACGGATATATAATATGGACTATTTACAAATAACAGGAGGAGCTAAGCTTTCAGGCTCTATTAAAATTTCAGGTGCTAAAAATTCAGCTTTACCAATTATTGCAGCGACTATTCTTTCTGATAAACCTGTCAAGTTAACAAATCTACCTAATGTTGTTGACATTAGAACACTTCTTAAACTTTTAGATATTTTAGGTGCTACAGTAGAGCATAATGATACAGTAGCAGAGATTAACAATGGAACAATGAACTCTACTAAAGCTGTCTATGAGATTGTCTCTCAAATGAGAGCCTCTATTTTGGTTTTAGGTCCACTCTTAGCTCGTTTTGGAGAGTGTGAGGTGAGTCTTCCAGGGGGGTGTGCTATTGGTCAACGTCCTATTGATTTGCACTTAAAAGCTATGGAAGCGATGGGAGCAACCATTGAGATAAAGGGTGGATATGTAAGAGCAGAAGCACCAAATGGGTTACAAGGAGCTAAGATAGTCTTTGATAAAATCACTGTTGGTGGAACAGAAAATACACTTATGGCAGCAGCCCTAGCTCATGGAACAACAACGATTGTCAATGCGGCCAAAGAGCCTGAGATTGTGCAACTCTGTGAGATGTTAGCCGATGGTGGAGTTAAGATAGAGGGTATTGGAACATCAGAGATTGTTGTTGAAGGAACAGGGCAAAAGCCATTAACCTTTAAAGAGGTAGAGATTATTCCTGACCGTATTGAAGCTGGTACTTACCTATGTGCAGCAGCAATTACTAACTCAACTATTACTCTTGAAAAGGTAAATCCTACACATATTGAAGCCTCTATTGACAAGCTTGAAGCGATGGGTTGTAGTTTTAAGATAGATGGAGAAAATATTACAATTAGTGGAACAAGTAGGCTCAATCCTGTTTCGTTAGTAACCACAGAGTACCCAGGATTCCCTACAGATATGCAAGCACAGTTTATGGCTGTAGCAACCATGGCAATAGGTGAATCGGTTATAGAAGAGAGACTCTTTGAAAACCGATTTATGCACGTCTCAGAGTTAAACCGTTTAGGTGCTGATATATGGTTAAAAGGTTCAGTTGCAGCAGTTAAACCTGTAGCACAGCTCTATGGAGCAGATGTTATGGCAACTGACTTACGTGCAAGTTCAGCTTTAGTTTTAGCAGGACTTGTAGCACAAGGAGTAACCAATGTTCACCGAATCTATCACTTAGATAGAGGGTATGACAATTTAGAGGGAAAACTCTCGGCTTTAGGTGCTAAAATAGAGCGTTTGAGTGAGTAGTTTGTTTAAGGAGGCTATCTATTATCTTGATTTTAAAGATGTAAATAGAGTAGATGAATTAAAAAAACTATTAAGTGAAGAAGAGCTAAAAAAAGCAAATAGATTTCTAAAAAATAGAGATAAAGAGAGCTATATAATCTCTCATGCTTTTCTTAGAATACTTCTGACACATTATTCTCCTCATATAGAGCCAAAAGATTGGATATTTGAAAAAAATCAATATGGTAAACCCTTTCTTGCAAAAAAACATCAAATTAAATTATATTTTAATCTATCTCATACCTATTCTCATGTAGCAATAATTTTAAGCACTTTAGGTGAGTGTGGTATAGATATTGAAGAGGATAGAGGATTAATTTTAGATAATAATTTAATTGATTTAGTATTAACTAAAAAAGAGAGAGAGATTTACTACCTTGATAAAAAAAGAGAAACATTTTATATCTTTTGGACACTAAAAGAGGCATATTTAAAAGCAGAGGGATTAGGGTTTTTAATACCTCCTAATGAAGTAGATTTTAGTTTTTTTGATAGAGAAAAAAGTTTAGTAAAAGATGGTTATCTATATGGGACAAAACTTATTTCAGAAAATATCTATCTATCTT
>JALWMP010000085.1 GCA_026996165.1 Campylobacteraceae bacterium | reverse complement strand
AAAAAAATCTATCTAAAGAGGAGATAGATAAGATACTAGAGAGTGTCAAACCTATAGGAAACCACTATAGAGAATTTAGAGAAAAACCTCTATTAATCTTATATGTTGTTCAAGTTAAAAACAGTGATAAATATAAAAATGTGGTAGCTTATGGTATTAGTTTTCCAAAAATAGGAGATAGTGACCTATGTAAGCAAAATAGAAAAGGTATTTATAAAGTTAATCAAATTTGGTGGAATAAGTATATAAAACCAAGTTTTGATGAGATAGATGAGGTGGATAGTTATGAAAACTAACCCATGGAGTAAGATAGCAAAACCATACAAAAATCTAAATGCAATTTTAGCAGATAAAGAGAACTCTTTAAAATTCTTTTGGGCAAAAGATTCTATAGGAAATTTTCTTTTTTTATTGCATACAAAGCTAGATATTATTCAAATACAAAAAGTTCCAAAACTCAATGGTATAAAAGTTAGTTTAAGCAAAATAGAGAAGACCTATCAGCTCATATTAACTTTAACATCAAAAGATGATAAAGATATTTTTTATACACTCTGTATTGATTTATTAAATTCTACAAAAGGTGTAGATGATGAAAATATTGCGATAGGTATTTTATTAAAAAGGTTAAAAAAATGGCAATATTTTTTAAAACATAGCCGAAATCTTATAGATATAAAACAGTTAAAAGGGTTAATTGGAGAACTCTTTTTTCTTAAAAAATATCTTCTAAAAAATTTTGAGGTTGATGAGGCTCTAAATTTTTGGAAGGCTCCTTTACAATCAGTACAGGACTTTGAATTAAATAACATGGCTATAGAGGTTAAAACAAAATCATCTATGAATGCTATTACTATCTCTTCTTGTGAGCAACTTTTTACTACATTAGGTGAACTCTATCTGTTTGTGGTGACACTTACAGAATCAACACAAAAAGATAAAGAGTCATTTACAATTTATGATTTAATTAAAGAGATACGAAAGCTTATTGGCTTAGAATACATTGATAAATTTAATCATCTTTTATTTCTATATGGCTTTTTAGAGTTGAGTGAGTATAAAGAGCTATATTTTAAAATTTCTACAGATGAATTTTATAGAGTTATAGATGGGTTTCCTCGAATATCTGAAGTGCCTCAAAGTATAGAAAATCTTACTTATCGAGTTAATTTAAATGCTTGTAAAGATTTTTTAGTTGAAGAAGATTTTTTAATATATGGTAAAGGATAGTAATGGAAGAGTATGCAGAGTTTTATAATGATTTTATGCAAGAGATATATGTAGCCTCTGATGTAGGAGAGGACTTTAAAGAGAGTCAGTTTTTTACAAAGTCTATGGAGTATCTTATTGATGAAGGTGTTGTAGAAGATTACTATCATTTACCTTTTAGACATAAAAATTTAGGTATGAAAATAGATGGTTATGCCCTAATTGAAGATAGAGAGATATTTACAGCATTTATATGTGATTTTAACGATGATTATATTTTAAAAACATTAACCCAATCTGATATAGAAGCAAATATAAGAAGAGTCACTAAATTTATAAAGCAATCAATATATAAAAAACTTTACAGTGACTTAGAAGAGACATCTCCAGGTTATGAGATAGCCTATTTCTTATATAAAAACCAACATAGATTTAGTAGTATAAATATAGTAATTGTAAGTAATAAAGTTTTGAGTAGTAGGGTTAAAGAGCTTCCCTCTATAGAGGTAGAAAACTATAAAGTCAATACTGATATTTGGGAGATAAAAAGATTTTATGAGATAGAGAGTTCTAAAAATAAAAAAGAGACACTCTTAATTGATTTTGAAACTGAATTTAACACAACTATTCCTGCGTTACCTGCACATATTTCTACTTCACCTTACCATTCATATTTATGTGTACTCAATGGAAACATCTTAGCTGATTTATATGGTAAATATGGAGCAAGACTTTTGGAATCAAATGTAAGAAGTTTTTTACAATTTAGAGGAAACATTAATAAAGGTATTCGTAAAACCATTAATGAAAACCCTTCTATGTTCTTTGCCTATAATAATGGAATTACAGCAACAGCAGAAGATATTGAACTTGATACAAACAATAAAATTAAGAAGTTAAAAAACTTTCAAATTGTTAATGGTGGTCAAACAACAGCTTCTTTGTTTAATACAAGAAAAAATGATAATGTCTCATTAGATGATATTTTTGTTCAGATGAAATTAACTATTATTAATGATGGGAAGAGTAATGATGTAGTTCCAAATATATCACGGTTTTCTAATACTCAAAATAAAGTTAGTGAAGCAGATTTTTTCTCTAATGATATTTATCATATACGCTTAGAAGAAAAATCCAGAAGAATTTGGGCTCCTGCAAAAGAGGGAGAGCTTAAAAAAACAAAATGGTTTTATGAAAGAGCTAGAGGACAATATCTTGAACTTCAATCAAAACTGACTCCAGCTAAGAAAAAAGAGTTTAAAGAGATTCATCCAAACTCTCAAAAGTTTTCAAAAACAGATTTAGCAAAATTCTTAATGGTTTGGGAAGAGAAACCTCATATTGTTTCAAGAGGTGCACAGAAGAACTTTGTAGAGTTTGGTAAACTAATTGTTCCTATATGGAACAAAAATGATAAAGAGTTTAATGACTTATACTATCAACACTCTATAGCTAAAATTATCATCTTTAAAACATGTGACAAAATGGTCTTTAAAGAGCCTTGGTATGGTGGATATAAAGCAAATATTGTTGCTTATACACTATCAACCATCTCATTTTTATTGAACCAAGAGCAGAAAAGTATTGACTTTTCAAAAATTTGGAAACAACAAGAAATAGATGCTCTATTTATATCAGAATTAAAAATGGTTAGTAGATATATAAATGACTATATTACCAATACCCCTGAAAAGTTTACCAATGTCTCAGAGTGGTGTAAAAAAGATTCTTGTTGGACAAAACTACAAGATATTTTAATAAATAGAGATGAACTAAAATTAAGTCAAGAATTTTTAGACTCTTTAGTTTCAAAAGCAGAAGTTAAATATGAAGAGAGAGAAGCTAAAAAAGAGCAGAAGATAGATAATGCAATGGAGTTGTTAGCAAAGATGTATAAACTCCATTTTAATGTGTGGAAAGATATGATAGAATGGGGAAATCAAAAAAACTTATTAAACCCATCTCAAATACAGTTACTAAATCTTATTCCTTCAGGGAAGTATCCATCAGATAGACAGTCTAAAAAAATACTAGAGACAATTTTGTATCTTGAAGATGAGGGGATGATAAGTGTATGGAAATAAAGAGAAAAGTATAGAAACTAATTTTCTTAAACTTTCAAAATCTCTTTTATCTTCTTAGCAATTTGTTCAGCCATTTTAGGAGGAACTGCATTTCCAATTTGTCTAAATTGTGCTGTTCTTGGACCTTCAAAATAGAAGTCATCAGGAAAAGATTGTAACCTTGCACCCTCACGAACAGAGAGAGAACGAAGCTGTTCAATATCAGGATGAATATAGTAGTGACCATCCATTGCCATATGAGCTAAAATAGTATGAGATGCAGGTTGGTCTGCTTTTATGACATTAAATCTATTGGTAAAAGAGTGAGTATTATTATGAGTAATCAATTCAGGTCGTCTTTTTGCTAATTCAGCATAACATAGTCTTTTTTTATCTTTATTCCAAGCCATTATAGCCTCTTTATATATCTCTAAGTCTCTCTTATTATGTACTCTTGTTTCATGTTGAGTTAAAATATCAAAACCATCTTCTCTAATCTTTGACATTTTAAGATACTCATTGGTATCAGCTCTATATTTTCCTTTTCCCTCAATAATATTATTTGGTTTTGTCTTTGGTAAATCATCTAACACATCTTTAACTAGATATCTATTTTCAATTTTTTCAAATTTTGGATATTCATAATATTTTCGCCTTTTATCTTTTCTCCAACCAATTATAATAATCCGTTTACGATTTTGTAAAACACCATAATCAGATGCAATAAGTTCATCTAATTCAATATGATAACCTGCTTTATCAAGAGCTTTTTTTAGGTCTTGAAAATATTGTCCACCACCTGCTGTTTTAAGTCCAGGTACATTTTCAAAAACAAACATTTTAGGTTTAAACTCTTCTAAAAAT
>JALWMP010000084.1 GCA_026996165.1 Campylobacteraceae bacterium | reverse complement strand
TGGTAATAAGCCTATAACCACTCTTATCTATAGCTGTGATTTTTGCTACCTCTTGGATAAATGGTGTCATTTTTGCCATCATCTCACCAGATACCTCTTGGAAGCAATCTACATGCTCTTTAGGAATTACTAAAACATGAATAGGTGCTTTAGGATACAAATCATGAAAAGCAATAAACTCATCGTTTTCTAAAATCTTATTACTAGGTATCTCTCCTGCTACCAATTTACAAAAAATACACATTATCTATCCTTTAAAAAATTATGAAAAATTATAACACAATCAATCCCATTATTTAGTATACTTTAGATAAAATTCCACAATTATTAATCAAATTAATTTACAAATATAAGAGGGTTATTTTGGAAAACTTAGAAAAAATGATTGAAGAGGCTGATTCCCTTGAAGAACTCGAAAAAGTTCGTGTTGAGCTTTTTGGGAAAAAAGGGGCGTTGTCTAAAGAGTTTGCAAAACTCAAAGATATACCAGGACCTGAAAAAAAAGCCTTTGCAGAGGGGCTAAACCAAAAGAAAGAAAAACTCCAAACTCTTTTTGATAAGCGTTATGAGACGTTAAAAAAAGAGGAGATAGAAAAGCTTCTAAAAGAGGAGGCACTTGATGTATCTCTCTATGGAAATTTAGAAGAGAGAGGAGCATTACATCCTGTAATGGAAACTATGGATAAGATTATAGACTACTTTGTTGCCCTGAACTTTGCCATTGAAGAGGGACCAAAAATTGAAGATGATTTCCATAATTTTGAAGCACTAAATCTACCAAAAAATCACCCTGCAAGAGAGATGCAAGACACCTTCTTTTGTAAAGATGGAGCAGTACTAAGAACTCACACCTCTCCTGTACAAATTAGAACTATGTTAAAGCAAAAACCTCCTATTCGTATGATTGCCCCTGGTGCTGTTTTTAGAAAAGACTATGACCTTACCCATACACCAATGTTCCATCAAGTAGAAGGTTTAGTTGTGGGAGAAAAAGGCGAAGTAAACTTTGCAAACTTAAAGTCAATAATGTCAGAGTTTCTTCACTATATGTTTGGAGATGTTGAGGTACGATTTAGACCAAGTTTCTTCCCTTTTACCGAACCATCTGCTGAAGTTGATATATCTTGTATCTTCTGTGAAGCTAAAGGGTGTCGCGTCTGCTCACATACAGGTTGGCTAGAGGTGCTTGGTTGTGGTATTGTTGACTCAAATGTATTTGATGCAGTTGAGTACAAAAATGTTAGTGGTTACGCCTTTGGTTTAGGTGTAGAACGATTTGCAATGTTATTGCATAAAATTCCTGACCTTAGAATGCTATTTGAGGGAGACAGACGTTTATTGGAGCAGTTTAGATGATAGTTACACGTTCTTGGTTAAATAACTTTATAGACCTTAGTGAAATAAGTGATGAGAAACTTTATGAAACACTAAACTCTATTGGATTGGAAGTTGATAGTATAAAAAAATATAATATACCTCAAAAAGTTGTTGTTGGCAAGATTATCTCTTGCGAAAAACACCCCGATGCAGACAAACTAAATGTTTGTCAAATTGACATCGGTTCAGGAGTACGACAAATTGTCTGTGGTGCTAAAAATGTGGTAGATGCCCAGTATGTAGCTGTAGCAACTATTGGTGCAAAACTCGGTGAGGATTTTGAGATAAAACATGCCAAACTTCGTGGTGTTGAGTCTGAGGGAATGGTCTGTTCAGCTTCTGAGCTTGGTCTTCCTGATATTGGTGATGGTATTATGATACTCGATGAGAGTATTGGTGAACTTGTCATTGGAAAAGATTTAAATGAGTATGAAAAAGTGGCTGATACTGTTATTGAACTAGAGCTTACAGCTAATCGTGGTGACTGTCTCTCTATTCATGGTGTTGCTAGAGATTTATCTGCTGCTTTAAATATACCTATAAACAAATTTGATTATGAGAGTCAAAATTCTGAAAAAATAGGCATTGCTCGTATTGCAAAACTAACTAAAAAAGGTATTATTCCTGCCTCTTTACAATATGCCATGGCCAATATTAAAGATTTACATACATCTTTAATATTATCTCTTCGATTAGCCTTTGTAAAAGAACCACAAAAAGATAGTATCTCCTCTATTTTGAGATATATTATTCACTCTACAGGTGTTATTTTACGTGCCTATGATGTTAGTAATGTTAATTTAGAAGAAGAAAAAATAGAAATTGAAATTATTAATGAGTATAAAGTAATTAATATTGCTATAAATGGTAAAATTCAATCTCAAGTAGGTATCTATCAAAATGAAGAGGGTATGGCAAAAGATGACTCTTCTATTGTTCTTTTTGAAAGTTCTTATGCCCACCCAGAAGATTTAGTAGACGTTGTTGCCGAAAAAAAACTTAAAACTGATGAACTCTATTACAATACATCTCGTGGCTCTGAACCTAATTTACATTTTGGAGTTCAATACTTAACTTACCTTCTTGAAACATACACAGGCTGTACACTTTACGATGGTGCAATCTCTTTAGATGAAGAGCAAGAAGAGAAGATTATTACAATTACAACCCAAGAGATATCAGAACTTATTGGAAATAAGATTGAAAAAATTGAAATTATGAATATATTAATTTCATTAGGCTTTAAAGTTCAGAGTTCTATAGAGGATAAATTTGGGGTAACAGTCCCTCCTTTTAGGCATGATATTGAAAATATACAAGATGTTGCTGAAGAGGTTGTACGAATTATTGGAATTAATAATATTGAAGCTAAGCCTCTAAAATTTATAGAGAAAACTCATAATAATGAGACTATAAATAAGCACTATGCTAAAAAAGCACTACGTCTACGTGCTACAGCTAATGGATTTGATGAGAGCATCTCTTATGCTTTTGCAGATAAAACTCTATTAGAGAAGTATCATTTCCCTATTGTTAGTGAAGAGTTAGATATTATTAACCCTATTACAAATGACTTTAGTACGCTAAGAACTACTGTTCTTATTAACTTACTTCAAGCAGCACAACGAAATGTAAACTATTCTCAAAAGTCAACAGCACTTTTTGAAATTGGTCCAGTTTTTAATAAAAATAGAGAAGAGGAAGAGGTTTTTAGCCTTATATTTACAGGACAAAAAGAGAGTGAAAATGTTTCTAATGCAGGTAAACCAAGTAGTATTGACTTTGAGACATTTACAAAAAAACTATCTGCTATTATTGGTAATTTTGAACTAAGAACATCTATGGAACATAATGGACTTATTCACCCTTATCAATCGGCTGATATTATTATAGATAATACCATCTGTGGTTTCTTAACCAAAGTTCACCCAACTGTTTGTGAAAAGTTTGACTTAAAAGATACATTTGTTGCAGAGATTGATTTTAATACACTTATTCCAAAGCATATTAATGCTCATGCTATCTCTAAGTTTCAAGGGGTATATAAAGATTTAAGTTTTGTAATAGATAAGAATATACCATATAATCAAATATCTGTTACCATTAAATCACTTAACTTACCTCTACTTAAAAAATTCTATGCTGTAGATGTATATGAAGATGAGGAACTAGGCGATAAAAAAAGTTTAACTTTACGTCTTTTTATTCAATCATTAGATAATACTTTAAAAGATGAAGCTATTGAGAGTACAGTAAACAGTATTATTGAAAAACTTAATAGTGAATATGGAGCAACCCTTAGATGATAAAAGCTACCATTGCAAAAGCCAATGGGGCTTTTAAGTTAGTATGCTCAGATATTGCTCCCGATAAATCTATCTCTCATCGCTGTGCGATGTTTTCGCTACTTAGTGATAAACCCTCAAGTATTAAAAACTTTCTTTTAGGAGAGGATACCCTAGCCTCTCTCTCTATTACAGAGCAACTTGGAGCAACAGTTACAAGAGAGGGTGGAGATGTAAAGATTGTACCTCCTAAAAAACTTACAGAGCCATCAGATATTTTAGATTGTGGTAATGCAGGAACAGGAATGCGTCTCTATGCAGGGCTTCTTTCGGGAATCAAAGGTCACTTTATCTTAACAGGAGACAAGTATCTACGTTCACGCCCTATGAAGAGAGTAGCAGACCCTTTACGCTCTATTGGTGCAAAGATAGATGGTAGAGAAGATGGAAATCTTGCTCCACTTGCCATTCGTGGTGGAGAGTTAAAAGCTTTTCGTTACCACTCGCCTATTGACTCTGCACAGGTAAAATCTGCCCTTATCTTAGCAGGGCTACAAGCAGACAAAACCTCTTACTATAAAGAGGATTTGCTCTCACGTGACCATACGGAGAGAATGCTAAAAGGAATGGGAGCAAGAGTAGAGACCAATCAAGATGGTTACATAGAGATTGAACCACTTAAAGAGCCTCTTAAACCTTTAAATATTACTGTTCCTGCTGACCCATCTAGTGGATTTTTCTTTGCTATAGCAGCAGCAATTACTCCTGACTCTAAAACTGTTATTAAAAATGTTACTCTTAATCCTACGAGAATTGAAGCCTATAAGATGTTAGAGAAGATGGGGACAACTGTTAACTATATTGAAAAAGAGAATATCTATGAGCCTATAGGTGATATTGAAATTATATATAATGGAAAGCTATCTGGAATTACTATAGAAAAAAATATTGCTTGGCTTATAGATGAGCTTCCTGCACTTGCTATTGCCATGGCTGTAGCCAATGGAACTTCAGTTGTAAAGAATGCAAAAGAGTTAAGAGTAAAAGAGAGTGATAGAATCTCAACTGTATTAGAGGGATTAAAAGCTTGTGGTATTGAGACTATTGAGCATGAAGATGGCTATGAGATTATAGGAGGAGAGTTACACTCAGCTACTGCTAACTCCTATGGTGACCACCGAATTGCTATGAGCTTTGCCATTGCAGGAGTTCTTTGTGGTATGGAGATTGAAGATATAGAGTGTATTGATACCTCTTTTCCTAACTTTTTTGATATACTTTCGCAAATTACCTCTATAAGGAACTAATATATAATATGAAAATAGAACTTGCCTCAAAATATGGATTTTGTTATGGTGTTAAACGTGCCATTAAGATTGCAGAGGAGCATAAAAACTCATTTACCTATGGTCCACTTATTCATAATAAAGATGAGATTGCTAGACTGAAAGATAACTTTAACATTGGGTTAATAGAAGAGCTTGAAGATATTGAAAATGATAATGCTGTAGTCATAAGAACACATGGTATTCCAAAAGATGAGTTAGCTCAACTAAAAAAACAGGAGAATCAGATTATTGATGCTACTTGTCCTTATGTAACTACTCCTCAAAACATTGTCTCTAAAATGAGTAAAAAGGGCTACTCTATTGTTATTTTTGGAGATAAAAGCCACCCTGAAATAAAAGGTGTAGTCTCATATGCTCAAAATCCAAAAGATGCTTTTGTTGTATTAGAGGAAGATGAGTTAAAGAAGCTACCACTTAAAAGTAAAGTTGCTGTTGTCTCTCAAACTACTAAAAAACCTGAAGATTTCTTAAAAGTTGTTAATGCACTCATATTAAATAAAAGAGAGGTACGTGTATTTAATACCATATGCAATGCAACTTTTGAAAATCAAGATGCAGCAGCAGAACTTGCCCAAAGAGCAGATGTTATGATTATAATTGGAGGAAAACACTCCTCAAATACTAAAATGCTCCATAGCATTGCACAAAACTACTGTCCAGATAGCTACTTAGTAGAAAATGAACAAGAGCTACAAGCTGATTGGTTTAAAAATAAAAACCTTTGTGGTATTTCAGCAGGTGCTTCTACTCCTGACTGGATTGTACAAAATGTTATAGATAAAATTCAAGAAATCATTTAACTCCAATTACACTTTAAAAGTTTAATTTAAAGTGTAAAGCACCCTATCTTCGCACTCTCTTCTTAATATATTGTTACTTTTTCATTATGAATTAAATAAAAAAGAGTATAATAGCGCAAAATTAGGCACAAGCAAGGATTAGTAAGAATGAAATTCGAAGATATCGAAATTGAAGATGTAGATTTTGGAGCAATGCTCGAGGAGTCGTTTAAGAAAGCAGATACAAAAAGTGATTTAGTAGATGGTGTTATTGTTAAGATAGTTGAAGAAGACAACCAAGCAATTATTGATGTTGGTCGAAAAAATGAGGCCTTTATGTCACTAGACCAAATTAGAGATGAAGATGGTGAGATTTTCTTTAAAGAGGGAGATACAATTCCTGTTGTCATTACAGGTCAACGAGGTGAAAGACCTATTGTCTCTTATGAGTTAGCAGAAAAGAGAGCAGCACTAGCAGAGTTTATTGAAGAGTATGATGATGAACAAGAGTATGTTATTGAGGGTACAATTACTAAGAAAAATAAAGGTGGTTTTGTTGTTGATGTTTCAGGACTAGAGTTCTTTATGCCAAGAACACTCTCATATATTTCATACAAAACAGACCCTATTGGTAAAAATATCAAAGCACTTATTGTTAAAGTTGACAAAGAAAAGGGTTCAGTTATTGTTTCAAGAAAAGAGCTTATAGAGCGTGAAAAAGCTGAAACACAAGAGATTGTAGATAAATTATTAGAAAACAAGGCTGTTGTTGTTGGAACAGTTAAAAAAATTACCTCTTATGGTATGTTTGTAGATGTTGGTGGTATGGACGGGCTTGTTCACTACTCTCAAATATCTCATAAAGGACCAGTTAACCCTTCAAAGTACTACAAAGAGGGTGATGAAGTTAATGTTGTTGCTATAGATTACGATAAAAAGAAAAGACACCTCTCTCTATCTATTAAAGAAGCTAACCTTGACCCATGGAAAGATATTGACAATACACTAAGAGCTGGAGACACTGTATCTGTAACTGTTTCAAATATTGAACCTTATGGTGCTTTTGTTGATTTAGGTGAAGATTTAGAAGCATTCCTTCATGTATCTGAACTATCTTGGGAAAAAAATGTAAAACACCCAAAAGACCATATTGAGATTGGTCAAAAACTTGATGTTCAAATTATTGAGATTGACAAACAACAAAGAAGACTTCGAGTTTCAAGAAAAACATTACTTCCAAAACCTATTGACCAATTTGCTTCTGCCAATAAAGTTGGTGATATTATTAAAGGTACTGTCTCTTCAGTAACAGATTTTGGTGCATTCCTTAAAATTGGTGCTGTTGAAGGTCTTCTACATAATCAAGAAATATCTTGGGAAAAAGGTAAAACAGCAAAAGATATATGTAAAACTGGGGATGAGCTTGAAGTTAAAATTATTAAAATAGACAGAGAGCAAGGTAAAGTATCTTTAAGTATTAAAGCGATGCAAGAGTCTCCTGTAGCTGCTTTTGCCAAAAAACATAAAAATGGTGACATTGTAGAGGGAACAGTAAAAGACAAAAAAGATTTCGGTATCTTTGTATCTATTGAACCTGGTGTTGATGCACTTCTTCGACTTGATGACCTTGCACCACTTAAAGAAGAAGAGATTGAGAAAGGTCAAACTATTAGAGCTGTAATCTCTTTTATTGATGCAAAAAATGATAGAATTAGAATTTCTGTAAGAAGACTTCAACGTCAAGAGGAGCGTGAAGCTCTTGAAAAATTAAATGCAGAGCAAGATGACAGTATGACTCTTGGTGACGCATTTGCTGATTTTAAAAGAAAGTAGGAACTGACAAATATGTCTAAAATAACTATCGTAGTTTGTGACCATATCCACCAAACAGGATTGGATATTCTTACAAACGATGCAGATATAAACTTAATTAATGCTGCAGATGAGCCTAAAGATAAGCTCATCTCAGAGATTATTCCCCTTGCTGATGTAGCTATTACCCGTTCTTCTACAGATGTTGACCAAGCTTTTCTTGACAATGCCAAGAAAATAAAAGCTGTAGTTCGTGCTGGTGTTGGTGTTGACAATGTTGATATTGATGGTTGTAGTAAAAAAGGTATTGTAGTTATGAATGTACCAACTGCAAATACCATTGCCGCTGTAGAGCTTACTATGGCTCATATGTTATCTTGTGTACGTCAATTTCCTTATGCTCATAACAATTTAAAGTTAGATAGAGTATGGAGAAGACAAGATTGGTATGGAACTGAGCTCAAAGATAAAAAACTAGGAATTATCGGTTTTGGAAATATTGGTTCTCGTGTAGGAAAGAGAGCTAAAGCTTTTGAGATGGAAGTTATAGCTTACGACCCATACATTGACCCAAGAAAAGCTACCGATTGTGATATTGCCTATACTACTAATTTTGATGATATTCTTGCTTGTGACATTATTACTATTCATACACCAAAAACAGAAGAGACTATTGGTATGATTGGTAAAGATGAGATTGCTAAGATGAGAGACGGTGTAGTTTTAATTAACTGTGCTAGAGGTGGACTCTATGATGAAGAGGCTCTCTTAGAGGGTCTGACTTCAGGTAAAATTCATATGGCAGGGATTGATGTATTTAACAAAGAACCTGCAACTTCACACCCTCTTCTTGATTTAAACAATGTAACTGTTACACCTCACTTAGGAGCAAATACAAAAGAGTCTCAACGAAATATTGCTATTCAAGCTGCTGAAAATGCCATTCAAGCAGGTAAAAACATTGCTTATCCAAATGCTTTGAATTTACCAATTAAAGAGAGTGAACTTCCTGACTTCTTACGCCCTTATCTTGAATTAACTCAAAAAATGGGAAATCTATCTGCTCAAGCAACAAGATGCAATATCAAAAGTATTAAAGTGGTAACACAAGGTGATGTTTCTGATTATATTGACTCATTAACTACATTTGCAACTGTTGGAATTTTAACTGAGTCTTTAGGTTCAGCAGTTAATTATGTTAATGCAGAGTTTGTAGCACAAGAGAGAGATATAAAAATTCTTAAAGAGAAAGATGTTAACCGTACAGGTCTTAACAATAAAGTAAGTATTAAGCTTGTAACTGAAAATGGCAACTTTACTATCTCTGGTACAGTATTTGGCAATGAAGCTCAACGTATTATAAACATTGATGGTTATGAACTTGACTTAGAACCAAAAGGAAGCCTTATTCTCTTTAGAAATACAGATGTTCCTGGAGTTATTGGCTCTGTCGGTACTATCTTGGCTAATAATAACTTAAATATCTCAGACTTTAGACTTGGACGAGACAAAAATTCTCAAGCTCTAGCTGTTGTTAAAGTAGATGGAGAGGTTAATAAAAAAGTTCTTAATGAACTCTCTGCATTAAAGGCTTGTATTAGTGTTACTCATGTAACTATCTAAATTTTACTCTCTATGACTAAATCGTCATAGAGAAAATTCTCCCTTCAGGTTGACTCTCGGCCAACCTCAAATCAAATGCCATACAGACATTTCTAACAAACATTCTAGCCTCCTCTTTAACAACTAATCTATTCTCATAAATCTCTACTAGATTATCATCTTTCATCTCTTGAAGTCGCTCTAAGACTTCATCTATGCTATCTATCTTCATAGAGTCATCTTCCCATGAAGTCTCAAGATTACACATAATATTTAAGATATGTTGTCTTACTACTAAATCTTCATCGGTTAAAATATGTCCTCTAAAGACAGGCAGTTTACCCTCATTGACTCGTGCAATATAATCCTCTACCCTCTTCTCGTTTTGAGCAAAAGCATACCATGAATCGGAGATAGATGACATACCTAACCCTATCATAAGTTTTGTCTTTCCTGCTGTATACCCCATAAAATTTCTATGAAGTTTTTTATCTACCATTGCTTTATAAAGTTTATCGGTAGGTAAAGAGAAGTGGTCCATTCCTATCTCAACATATCCTGCTTCAAAAAAGAGCTTTTTACCTAGCTCATAGAGTTCTCGTTTATACTCATCTTTTGGTAAATCATTCTCATCAAAACCTCTCTGTCCTACTCCTTTAATCCAAGGTACATGAGCATAACTATAGTATGCTATTCTATCTGGTCTCTGTTTAACTGTTAGCTCAATAGTATTTATAATACTCTCTTTAGTTTGGTGAGGAAGACCAAATATAATATCATGAGAGATAGACTCATACCCAATCTCTCTTGACCAATCATTAACTCTTTGAACATTCTGGACAGGTTGTATTCTATTAATAGCACGTTGAACAACAGGGTCATAATCTTGAATACCAAAACTAGTACGCTTAAAACCTAAATCAAAAAGAGTTTGAAGTTGTTCTTTAGTTGTCTCATTAGGATGAGCTTCAAAAGAGAACTCATAGACATCACAACGTGTTGCTAACTCAAAGATACCATCTATCATCCGTTTTAAATTTTTAGAAGAGAAAAATGTAGGTGTTCCTCCACCTAAATGAATCTCTTTAATAAAAGGTTTTGATTTTAAAGTATCAACATATAGTTTCCACTCTTTAAGTACAGTATCAATATACTCATCTTCTACAGAGTGTCGTTTTGTAATATGCTTATGACAGGCACAAAAGGTACAAAGATTTTCACAATATGGTAAATGGATATATAAAGAGATTCCCTCCTCTTCATTGCTCTCATTGAATGCTTGTTGAACAGTTTTTGACCAAGCACTTCGATCTAATTCTCCTTTATCCCAAAAAGGAACTGTTGGGTAAGAGGTATATCTAGGACCTGGAATATTATATTTTTGAATAAGGGCTGAATTGCTCAAAGGTTGCATTATTTTCCTTGAAATTATTAAGTATGGCAATTATATCTAAATGAATTTGAAAAAATGATATTTAAATAAATCTATAGATTTATCTATATCCTTTTTTAAAAGAGAATAACCAATATTAAAAGATAGTTTTTTAAAAAAAATGTTACAATACTTTATCTTATTATTATAATATCATATAGGCTTCAAGATTTATTATCCATTCAACTCATTTTAATATGTTTTATTTATAATCATCATAGCTTTAAATTATACAAATGGAGGTTCAAGTGTTACATAAAGTAATGATACCCCTACTTGTATCTGTTATCTGTACACAATTAGTAAAAGCTGAGGAGCTTACTAATTTATCACTAGATAGTGCATTAAATATTATGAGAAACAATAACTTAGAGTTAAAAATCTCAAAATTTAATGAACAGATAAAGATGCAAGAGGCAAAAATGGCTAAGGGCTATAACTATGGGAAATTAGGTCTAAAGCTACAAGCAATGCGTTCTAACGATGCTGGGAATGTTTTTGGATTTAAGGTAAAGAGTAGAGAAGCTTCTTTTCGTGATTTTGGTTTTTCTGATTTTATGGGAGCAATCGGGCAAGGTGCACAACAGGCTCAAGGAGACTTTGGAGCTTTTTCGCAGGGTTTAGCACAACAAGGAGGAAATATTTTAGGAATAGAACCTAAAGATTTAAACTATCCTGATGCAAGAAATCATGTTCAAACTACACTTACTTATCAAGTTCCTCTATATACAGGTGGAAAACTAGACCAATATAGTAAAATTACCAAAGCCCTTACATATATGAGTCAACTTGATACAGAGAAACTCTTAAATGAAAAAATATTTCAAACTAAAAAGACATTTTATGATATTTCTCTTATTGAGCAATATATTGATAAGTTAAGTAGTATTGTAAATAATATTGATAGACTCGAAGAGATTGTTGAGAGTATGAAAGAAGAGGGGTATGCTAAAGATATTGATAAACTTGAAGTAGAAGCTAGAAAAGCAGAAGCACAAAGTATGCTTGACCAAGCAACCTACAATAGAGAGTTAGCTTACCAATATCTCTCTTTTCTTCTTAATGAAACTGTTAGTTCTATACAAACATTAGATAATTTAGCACCACTTCCTAAATTTAGTAAAGAAGATATTATCCAAAATAATCTTGATATTCAAAAAGCCCAACTTGGTTTAAAAATTACTGATATGGCAATAAAAGTTGAAAAGTCTAAGTTTTTACCAACAGTTGGTGCTTTTGGAGAGTATGGTTCTGCTGACAATTCTGCATTTAATAGATTTTTTGAAAAAGATTTTTACACCGTTGGAGTACAACTAGAGTGGAATATTTTTAATGGTGAAATTGATAAAAATAGCCTTGAAAAAGCAAAAATTAAAAATATGCAAGTTCAAGAGCAAGTAGAGTTGGCAAAAGCTGGTATAACACTACAGATTAAAAAGCTTATGACTAATATAAAAAGTAAAGATGCTCAAATTGAAAGTTTAGAGACACAATATCAATTTGCAGAAAAAGTCTATGAAAACTATGAGGGACGTTACAAAGAAGGTATAGCTTCTATTACAGATGTACTTATTAAGCAATCAAAAGAGCTAGAGGTACTATTAAAACTACTTACAGCAAAAAATGATAGAAATGCTAAGGTATTTGAATTAACATCAGTTTTAAACAAAGGAGAAAATTCATGAAAAAACTACTAATCATTGGTCTACTACTAGCACTAAGTTCACTAAATGCTATTGAACTTGAATTAAGTGGAGCAGTACAGTCAGATAATCAAAAGATGATTACAAGCAGATATATGGGTATTGTAAAAAAGATGTTGGTCTCAGAGGGAGATATTGTTAAAAAAGGTCAACTTCTTTATGAGATAGACTCTAAAGAGATAGACTCTAAAAAAGAGCAAGTAAACTTAGCCATTTCACAAGCTCAACTTGCTCTTCAAATGAATAAAAATCAGTACTCAAATGTGCTTTTAAATCTTGGACGATATAAAAGACTCTTTAAAAAAGGTATGGTCTCAAAATATGAGTTAGAGAACCTTGAACTTAATGCTAAAAATATGAAAGATATGGTTGCTATTGCCTCTAAACAAGTTGCCCAAGCAAAAGCTATGAAAAAAGAGGTAATGAACCAATACAACTATCTTAAATTAAGAGCACCTAATGATGGAGTAATTATTGCTAAGAGACTTAATGTCGGAGAGATGGCAATTCCAGGAATGCCAGGGGTTATTTTAACTGACCTATCTAAACTAAGTATTATTGTTGAGATAGCTGAAAATGATATTAAATATATTAAACTTAAAGAAAAAGTTCAAATAGAAATTCCATCTGTAGGATTTAAATCAACAGGAACTATTGCTTCTATTATTCCAAGTTCTAATCCTATGACCCATAAATTTAAAATGAAAATTAAATTTAATAAAAAGGGTAAATCTATCTACCCTGGAATGTATGCAAAAGTACATATTAAGGGCTAATTATGGGTCAAAATAGAAATGAACCTTATGTGGTAAAAGATATTGCAGGAAAGTTAGCTCAAGCTTTTTTGAGAAATCCTTTAACAGCTATTTTAGGTATAGTCATCTTAGCATTAGGGTGGATTTCTCTCTCTACCATGCCAAGAGAAGAAGACCCTCAAATTGCTATCTCTGGTGGAGGTGTAATTGTTGCTATGCCTGGAGCTACACCTCTTGAGGTTGAAAATATTATCTCAAAACCATTAGAGAAAAAACTCCGAGAGATTCAAGGTGTAGAACATGTCTATAGTATTTCTCAAAATAATGTGGGAATTGTTAATGTTATGTACTATATTGGAGAAAACAGAGAAATCTCCAACCTCAAATTATATGATAAAGTAATGCAAAATATGGATGAAATGCCAAAAGGAGTTATGCAACCAATAATTAAACCTTTTGATATAGATATTGATGTTCCTATTCTTACTTTTGCTTTTTATCAAACAGAGGAATCAAATCTCTCTCTTATTCAGTTTAATGAAAAACTTCGTAAATTACGCTATAAAATTAATGCTATCCCTAATGTAGCAAAAACTACACTCTTTGGAGACCATAAAGAGCAGTTTAATGTTGAAGTTGATATGGGAAAACTATCTGCTTATCACCTATCTTTAGGACAAATTATGCAAGCTATAAAACAACTTGCAGTCAATGTTCCTGAAGTTAAAGGAAAGACTAAAGACAAAAAGCTAATTATATTTGGTGTTGCTAATGCTATTAATGGCATAGAAGATATAAAAAATGTTATAGTAGCTAACTATATGAACTCACCTATATATCTTAAAGATGTTGCTAATGTAATAGATGGTATTGATAAACAAAATTTTCAAAATGCTGATTTAATCTTTAGAGCAAATAATGACAAATCTCAACCATTATCAAAAACAACTCCACAAGTTACATTAGCTGTTTCTAAACTGGCTGGAACAAATGCTGTTTTTGTTGCACAAGATGTTATGAAATTGGTAGAAGAGTATAAAGATGAGTTTGAAAAACTTGGTATAAAATATGTTGAAACACGAAACTATGGTGAACGAGCTAATCATGCAGTTGATGAATTAATGCACCATTTACTTATTACTATTCTTATTATTGCCATTATGCTAGTCTTTGCTTTGGGTTGGAGAGAGTCACTTATTGTTACATTTACTGTTCCAGCTATTCTCTCAATAACACTATTTATTGCCTTTATGACAGGACAGACTATTAACAGAATTACTCTTTTTGCATTCTTGCTCTCATTGGGTCTTTTGGTTGATGCTGCCATTATTGTTATTGAAAATATTCACAGACATCTACACACCCCAGGTGCAGAAAAGCGAGAGATGGGTGAGATTTTAGTAGAAGCTACAGATGAAGTAGGAGCTCCTACAAATATTGCAACTCTTGCTATTATTTTAACTATGGTTCCTATGGCATTTGTTGGTGGTATGATGGGGTCATTTATGAAACCTATTCCTTATAATGTTCCTGTGGCACTCTTTGGCTCATTAGTAGTTGCCTATATCTTTACCCCTTACTTAAGTTTAAAACTTCTTAAAAAACCAAAACCTAATGAACATCATGATATGGAAAATAATCCTTATGGTATTTGTGAACCATGTTTAGATGATGAAAATGAAAATGAGTCTAATAAAAAGGGAGAGAAGTAGATGAAAAAACTTGAAAACTTTGTATTTTGGATTTTGCAATCTAAGTTTAGAAAAGCAATGGTCATAATACTTACTATTATTGCCTTTTTTGCTTCTTTACTTATGTTTCCAACAAAAGCTGTACTAGCAAGAATGCTTCCTGGAAAGAGTGCAAATACCTACTCTATTTATGTCGATACACCAACAGGTAGTTCAATTACTCAAACCAAAAAAGTAACCCAGTGTGTATCTGATATTTTAAGAAAAGAGAAGGAGATTCTAAACATATCTACCTTCTACGGACAAGGGATTCCTCTTGACTATGCAGGGTTAGTTAAAGGTTCAGCTATGAAGCGTACTGAAAATGTCGCAGAGATGTCAATAAACCTAACTCCTAAAGAGGAGAGAGAAGAGCCATCTTTTCTTATGGTAAGTCGTCTTCGTCCTATTATAAAGGGTAATTGTGAATCTGTTGTTCCTGGAACGACCATTAAGATGATAGAGCAACCAGCAGGTCCACCTACTCTTGCTTCCATTGTAGTAGAGGTACATGGAGATAATCTTAAACATATACGTAAACTATCAGTTGAAGTAGCAAATATTTTATCTAATACAAAAGATTTAGTTGATGTTGATATAATGGCTGATGATATATTTAAGAAATATAAACTTATTCCAGATATAGAAAAAATTGCACGTTCAGGACTAGGAATAGAACAAGTTAATAAAATTCTATATTTAGCATTTGAGGGAATGGCGATTGCAACTAAAAACTCAGCTAATCGTTCTGTTCAAATTCCTATCTTTTTAGTATTAAGTGATAAAACTAAAGAGTTAAATAACAAAAGTATAGATGCAATACGTTCAAAACTTACTTCTCTTAATCTTATGAATAAAAAAGGAATGATGGTTCCTCTTACAGAGATGGTAGATATTGTAGAAGTTGACTCAACTCCTAGTATTATGCATAAAGATTTAAATCGTATGATTAATGTTATTGCTGAAACAGACAATGTTTCACAAGTCTATCCTCTTTTAGATGCTAGAGAGAAGATGATGGAGTACTTTAAAAAAGATTACAAAGTAGAGACAGCTCCTATTTCAACATATATGTTTGACCTTATATTAACAGATAAAAAAACAGGAGAAAAGTTCCTACTTCGCTGGGACGGAGAGATGAAAGTAACCTTAGATACATTTAGAGACTTAGGTGCTGCCTTTATTGCTGCATTAGTACTTATCTTCTTCTTATTGGTTGTATACTATAAAAGCTTTGCACTAAGTGGTATTATTTTAGGTGGTTCATTCTTATCTCTTATTGGAGTTATTGTTGGTCACTGGGTAGCAGACCAAGTTA
>JALWMP010000083.1 GCA_026996165.1 Campylobacteraceae bacterium | reverse complement strand
TTGACCATGTTATTTTGGCTAAAGATGGGTTTTATAGTTTTGCTGATGAGGGGTTATTATTTTGACCAATTTATAATTCGGGTGTAAACACGCCGATTCCGAAAAACAAACATTGCATATACGGAATTGAAGGCTTCAGCCTCGCAATTAGTTACGATATAATACAAAATCAAAAAATAAGGCATATCTATATGGGTGAAAATGAGAAAAAACAGCTAGAGCAACAGCTATGGAACATTGCAAATACCTTGCGTGGTAAGATGGATGCAGATGAGTTTCGAGACTATATTTTGGGGTTTATCTTCTACAAATACCTTTCAGAAAAGATGCAAGACCATGCTGACTATATTTTAGAAGAGGACGGCATGAGGTATGTGGATATTGATGAAGAGTCCGAAGAGGGGCAAGAGTATCTTGAAGCTATAAAAGAGGACTCCATTGAGCAGTTGGGGTATTTTCTGAAACCATCAGAGCTTTTTTCTGCTGTAGCTAAGCGTGGTAATGGAGATGAAAACAACTTTATACTAGAAGACCTAACGCAGATACTAAACAGCATTGAGCAAAGTACAATGGGGCAAGAGAGTGAAGATGATTTTGAACATCTCTTTGAAGACCTTGACCTTACAAGTACCAAGCTTGGGCGAAGTGAAGAGGCTAAAAACAGGCTTATCTCTAAAGTGCTTTCTCACTTGGACAAGATAGATTTTCAGCTTAAAAATCATGACCGAGATGTCTTAGGAGATGCTTACGAGTACCTCATAGGGCAGTTTGCTTCAGGTGCTGGTAAAAAGGCAGGAGAGTTCTATACACCCCAAGAGGTTTCCAAGATTTTAGCCAAGATTGTTACCCACAACAAAACAAAATTAAAGTCGGTCTATGACCCAACTTGTGGTTCTGGTTCACTGCTTTTACGAGTTGCTAAAGAGGTGGAGAGTGTATCTAACTTCTATGGTCAAGAGCTAAATCGTACCACCTACAACCTTGCACGAATGAATATGATAATGCACGATGTTCACTATCGAGAGTTTGACATAAAACAAGAGGATACCTTAGAACACCCACAACATGTGGGGAAATATTTTGAAGCGATTGTTGCTAATCCTCCTTTTTCTGCTCACTGGTCGGCAAACCCTCTACACCTAAGTGATGACAGATTTTCCCAATATGGAAAACTAGCCCCAAAAACCAAAGCAGATTTTGCTTTTGTGCAACACATGATACACCATTTGGACGACAATGGAACAATGGCTGTGGTTATGCCTCATGGGGTACTTTTTCGTGGTGCAGCCGAGGGGCATATTCGCCGTTATCTTATAGAGGAGCGAAACTATTTGGACGCTGTTATTGGGCTTCCTGCAAATATCTTTTATGGTACGAGCATTCCTACGTGTATCTTGGTCTTTAAGAAGTGTAGAGAAGAGAGTGACTGTGTGCTGTTTATAGATGCTTCTGCTCATTTTGAGAAGGTAAAAAATCAGAATCTTTTGAGAGATGAAGATATAGAGAAGATTGTCACTACTTATAAAGAGCGAAAAGCAGAGGAGAAGTATAGCTACAAAGCAACGCTTGAAGAGATAGCTGAGAATGATTATAACTTAAACATTCCACGCTATGTTGATACTTTTGAAGAAGAGGAGGCTGTGGATTTGGCTGAGGTCTCTAGGGCTTTAAAAGAGTTGGAAGCTGAGATGAAAGAGACAGATAGAGTCATAGCTGGATTTTGTGATGAGTTGGGGATAGAGAGACCGTTTTGAGAAAAAGTCAACTACTCGGAAATACAGAGTAGTTCAAATTAGAAAAAAAATCAGTTATCTGGAATTTCAGGATAACTGTGAGTAATAAGATTATAAAAAAAGCAATATGCAAAAAATGCATATTGCAAATTTTGATAAATTTGAAAGATATAATTTATGAGGAAGATGGAGATGAGTGAATTTAATGTACCGAAGTTGAGGTTTAGGGAGTTTGAGGGGGAGTGGGAAAAATATATATTTAAAAATATAGTTAAATTACAACGAGGTAGTTCACCAAGACCTATTGTTAAATATATTACAAATGCAGATGATGGAGTTAATTGGATTAAAATTGGTGATACCATTAATGGTACAAATTATATTGATAATACAGAACAAAAGATAACAAAAGAAGGTGCAAAAAAATCTAGGAAAGTTAGTATAGGTGATATTATTTTATCAAACTCAATGAGTTATGGAAAACCATTTATTTTAAATATTGATGGGTACATTCATGATGGTTGGTTTGTGATAAGAGAATATGAAAATTATTTTCATAAAGCATATCTCTTACAAGTTTTAGGTTCAGAACAGATTCAAAGACAATATAAAAGATTAGCAGCTGGTGGAGTTGTTAATAATATTAGCAGTGAACTTGTTAATTCTGTTAAAATTAACCTACCCCAAAAACCCGAACAACAAAAAATAGCAAACTTCCTAACCTCAATAGACCAAAAAATAGAGCAACTAACAAAAAAAAAGAAGCTTTTAGTGGCTTATAAAAAAGGGGTAATGCAGAAGATTTTTTCTCAGGAAATACGGTTTCGAGATGAGAATGGTGAGGTTTATGGGGATTGGGTTGAGAGGAAGTTGGGGGAGATTGCTACATTTTTTTCAGGAGGAACACCAACAAGTACAAATAAAAGTTATTATAGTGGAACAATACCTTTTATAGGTTCAGGGAATATAAAATCTTATGAAGTTGAGCAATTTATTTCAGAAGAGGCATTATCTAATTCATCATCTAAAATGGTTAATAAAGGCGATTTATTATATGCACTTTATGGTGCAACAAGTGGAGAAGTAGCAATTTCAAAAATTAATGGAGCAATTAATCAAGCAGTTTTATGTATTAGAAGTGAGGAAAATATCTATTTTTTATATTATTGGCTTCTCTTCAAAAAAGAAAGTATTATAGTTACTTATTTACAAGGTGGTCAAGGTAATTTATCGGCAAAAATTATTAAATCTTTAAAATTAAATTTACCATCTCTTGCAGAACAAACAAAAATAGCAAATTTCCTATCGTCCATAGACAAAAAAATAGAACAAGTCAACAGACAAATAGAAGAGAGTAAAGGTTTTAAGAAGGGGTTGTTGCAACAGATGTTTGTGTAAATCAATCTGTAGGTGTGACCGTGTCACACGCCAAAACCATGCACTATATGATTATAAATTTGAAATATCCATTTAATTTTGAACCGAGATTTGACGTGTGACATGGTCACACCTACGGAATTTTTGATATAATAATCTATTAAGCATTCAGGAAAAAAAATGGGAACACAAAGCGAAGCCACACTAGAGCAAAATTTAATAGAACAACTCATAAAATTAAAATACACCCCCGTCACCATAAAAGACGACAAAGCCCTAGAAGCCAACCTAAAAACCCAACTAGAAATCCATAACAACATAACTCTAAGTGACCAAGAGTTTAAACGTGTGTTGAACTACCTAAACAAAGGCTCTGTCTTTGAAAAAGCCAAACTCTTAAGAGACAAATTTTCACTTACTTGTGACGATGGCACGACCAAATACATAGAGTTTCTAAACTCCGAACACTGGTGTCAAAATGAGTTTCAGGTCACAAGCCAAGTGACGGTGGAGGGTGTTTACAAGAACCGATATGATGTAACGCTACTTATTAACGGTCTGCCACTTGTTCAGATAGAACTCAAACGGCGTGGGTTGGAGCTAAAAGAGGCGTTTAATCAGATTAACCGTTATCAGCGTCACTCTTATGGGTCGAACTCGGCTCTTTTTAACTACGTGCAGTTGTTTGTCATTAGCAATGGGGTCAATACCAAATACTATGCCAATAACAAAAAGCAAACCTTTAAACAGACCTTTTACTGGGCAGACAAAGATAACAACAACATTACCAACCTTGAAGCCTTTACCGATGTCTTTTTAGAGCGATGCCATGTCGCAAAGATGATATGTAAATATATCGTCTTAGCCGAAGTGCCAAAGATACTTATGGTGCTAAGACCCTATCAGTTTCATGCCGTTGAAGCGATAATTGACAGAGTCAACAACAGCGACAAAAACGGCTATATTTGGCACACCACAGGTTCAGGGAAAACGCTTACCTCATTTAAAGCTTCGCAGATACTTATGAAACTACCAAAGGTACACAAGGTTGTCTTTGTGGTTGACAGAAAAGATTTGGACTTTCAGACTACTAAAGAGTTTAACAGCTTTTCCGATGGTT
>JALWMP010000082.1 GCA_026996165.1 Campylobacteraceae bacterium | reverse complement strand
CACAAGAGACATAGAGTTTCTCTTCTGCTTCGTAAGGCAACTCTTTTAGAACTTGTAAAAGAAGTGTGGTTTTACCAACTCCTCTACTTCCATAAAGACCTGTAATTTTGGCTTTTGAGTTTTTAATGTTGTTAAAAAGAAATCGTCTATATGTAGGTAGTTGTTGGTTTAGCTTTAAGCGATAGAATCGTTTTGCATTCTCTAAAAAAGCTTTCATTTTACTATTCCTTACAGTTATCGTAAATTACATTTTACGATAACTTTACTTAGGAGTAGTTTTCTTTTTCATAGTTAGAGAAGATTGATATTTATTTTTATACCGTTTTGGTTTTGACTACTCCTATGCCTCATCTAGCCCTTCATCATTAACAACATCAGGCTCTTCTGCCTCCTCTTTTGGACACTTAGCCATACTCACAACAATATCTTGCTTCTCAACATTGACAACTTTAACTCCAGAGGTGTTACGCCCTGCTTTCCTAATGCTATGCATATCTACACGTATCATCTTGCCAACACTTGTAAGACACATTAAGTCTTTATCATCTTCTACAAAAACAACCCCAACTACATCACCTGTTTTAGAGTTTAATCTCATAGAGATAACACCTTTACCTGCACGTCTCTGTTCAGGATACTCTGAAGCAGTTGTTCTCTTACCAATACCCTTTTCACTTAACATCAAAAGTTCATTCTCTTCATCTTTTATGGTAGTTGCTCCACAGACAAAGTCACCATCTATCTTAAACTTAATAGCTGTCACCCCACGTGCTACACGTCCTATCTCTCTTGCGTCTTCTACCTTAAATTTTATACATTGACCCTTTTTAGTCGTTACAAATAGCCATTTTACATCTGGCATTACAATTTTTGCGGTAACAATCTCATCATCTTCGTCTAGGTTAATTGCTCTGACACCATTACTTCTAATGTTTGAGTACTCTTTTAAGTTCGTTCGCTTAACAATACCATTTTTTGTAAAGAAAGCAAGACTCTTGTCCTCATTAAAGTCTATAGTTGGGATAATCGACATAATCTTCTCATCTTTTCTAAGATTTATAAGGTTAACAACTGCTTTTCCTTTAGCTGTTCGTGAGCCTTCTGGAATCTTATAGACCTTTAGCCAATAGAGTTGCCCCATGTCAGTTACAAACATTAATGTATCATGAGTAGAAGATATAAAGAACTCCTCAATAAAGTCATCATCATGGGTAGTTACTGCAATTTTGCCTTTTCCACCACGTTTTTGCTTTTCATACTGTTTTACAGGAACACGTTTAATATAACCTCTATGAGTAATGGTTACAACCATTGGCTCATTTGGAATTAAATCTTCAATATCAATATCATCATAGTCATCAACTATCTCTGTACGTCGCTCACTTGTGAAGTTTTGGGCTATCTCTTTTATCTCATCAGCTATAATTCCATTAAGCACCTTTTCACTTTTTAAAATAGACTCTAGGTAATCGATTAACTCATAAAGCTCTTTTAGCTCATTTTCAATCTTATCACGCTCTAGCCCTGTAAGCCTTCTTAGCTTCATCTCCAAAATAGCGTTAGCTTGAAGTTCAGAAAGAGAGAAGTTTTGCATAAGAGAGGCTCTAGCACTCTCTGTATCTTCACTCTCTTTTATAATTTTAATAACCTCATCAATATTATCAACAGCAATCTTAAGACCCTCTAAGATATGGGCTCTAGCTCGTGCCTTTTCAAGCTCAAATATAGTTCTTCTAATAATAACAGTTTTTCTGTGTCTTAAAAAGAGTTCAAGAAGTTCACGAAGATTAAAGATTTTTGGCTCTTTATTGACAATAGCCAACATAATAATCCCAAATGTCACTTGCATTTGAGTCTGTTTAAAGAGGTTATTTAAGATAATATCGCTCATTGCATCACGTTTAAGCTCAATAACAACCCTCATTCCCTCTCTATCTGATTCATCTCTAATCTCAGAGATTCCATCTATCTGCTTATCTCGTACAAGTTGAGCAATGCTCTCAATAAGTCTAGCTTTATTTACTTGGTAAGGAAGCTCATCTACAACAATAACCTCTCTGTTTCTCTTCTCTTCAATATGAGTCTTTGCTCGAATTTTTATTCGCCCTCTACCTGTAGTGTAGGCATCGGTAATACCTTTTCTACCAAAGATAATTCCTCCAGTTGGAAAGTCTGGTCCTTTTACAATCTGAAGCAACTCTGCATCACTACACTCTGGATTATCAAGAATATGAAGTAGTGCTTCCATAAGCTCATCTAATCGGTGAGGAGGAATATTTGTAGCCATACCAACAGCAATACCACTTGAACCATTTAAAAGCAAGTTAGGAACACGCGAAGGAAAGACATCTGGCTCTTTCATAGAGTCGTCATAGTTAGGGATAAAGTCTACTGTATCTTTGTCAATGTCACGAAGAAGCTCTTCTGAAATTTTGGTCATTCTAGCTTCGGTATTGTGGTTAATTAGTCCATTTGCCACAAATGAGTGACAACTGCTATCTACCCTTATGGAGTAGACCACATCTTTCTCACCTGTCTTTTGGCAACTTTTTACAGAAGCATAATAGTAGTTATTCTCTACAAAATCTAAAAACTCTTGTTGAAGTGATTGAAGTTTTATTTCACTTAAAATTTTTTCTAAGTTTTTATCTATTCTCTCATATCTATCAATATTGTGTCGTTTCAGATAAAAGCTATTGACTAAACCTCTAATATAGTCACTAATAAATGGTATATAGTCTTTTGTCAATGAGCCATTATGCTCTTCTCTTCTTATAAGCTCACTCTCTACAATCTCTTCAAACTCTGCTCTTTTAGAGGCTACAAAATTGATATTTTGATAAAACTTATAGATATTTCTAAATCCACTTAGGTAGACTTTTCTCTCTTCTCTTGCTTTAACTTTTCCTATCTTTCCAACAATTCCAAACTCTAAAAGAAGAATTTGAATATCCTCAGCTAACTCTTGACTAATAGTTGAGTATTGAACGATAAGCGTATTTTTTTCTAACTTAGAGAAACTTCCATCTCCCTCAAACATATATTGTAAAAATATCTTTTGTGCCTCTTTAGAGGAGGTAAAGATAAAATTAGGAACTCTCTTTTCGTTAGATTTTAATCCTTGCATTTGATTATAGATAACAGAGGAGAGAATTTTGTCTCTATCTTTTGAGTGTTGCAGTTGAACATCAAACTCATAGATAGTTTTTCCCGATTTTAAAGCTCTCTCCTTCAAATAGAAACTATCACCTATTTCACTATTCCAAGCCTCTATAAAATCATCAAAATAGGCTTTGTCTGTATTGTTAAACCCTATTCTATCTTGGCTTAAAAAACCTTCAGAGACAAGACAACCTGCAATAATGGCTAGATTTTTTTCACTTTGAGTAGCCTCTTTTGTATTTAAATCTTTTTCACTTCTATCTATGACTATCTTATCACTATCTAAAACAGAGTCTAATCTCTTCCAATCATAAATAGGTTTTCCATTTTTATCTGTAGTCAATGTCAAAACCAAATGGTTAGCACTACCACTAATAGTATATCCCTCTTTTGTTTGAAGCTTATATATATCATGAATACCAGAGTTAAAAAATTTAGAGGCACTATTGGTCACTTTTGCCATAGAGAGTACTTTAATATCCAAATCATTATCACTATTAAGTTTACTATCTTTTACTAAATCTTCTATAGCAACTAGCCCTCTATTGGTTTTTACCTTTGTATTACCTATAACACAGTATCTCATAGCTGCCGCATTGTCACCATCAATAGAACCAAAGTTCCCCTGTCCATCAACAAGAGGCTCTCTTAAAGAGAAGTCTTGAGCCATACGAACTAGAGCGTCATATACAGCTGTATCACCATGAGGGTGGTATTGCCCTATCACGTTGCCCACAATCCTAGCCGACTTCTTATAAGGACTTCGATGAGTAAGATTAAGCTCATTCATTGAGTAAAGTATTCTTCGGTGAACTGGTTTTAAACCATCTCGTGCATCAGGCAAAGCACGACCTACAATAACTGACATGGAGTAGTCAAGGTAAGAACCCTTCATACTCTCTTCTATTTTTACCTCTTGAATATCTTGATTTTGTTCAAATAAATCGCTCATAAAATACCTTTAGATATACTATATTATATATTAATAAATTGGTAGATATTATATCGAAAAGCTCTTAATTCTATTGTTTTTTATTAGAAATTTATTTTAACAGAGCTTATATAGATTAGTCTT
>JALWMP010000081.1 GCA_026996165.1 Campylobacteraceae bacterium | reverse complement strand
CCAGAGTATGCTGAGAGAAATGGTGGTTATACTAGAATTATTAAGACTCGTAACCGTAGAGGTGACGCAGCACCAATGGCAATTATTGAATTAGTATAACTTTTATTTTTACCTATTTGAGGAACATTTTGTTCCTCAAAATTCTTCTTTCTTCAATTTTCTCTTAAATATTAAAAAAAACTAACAAAATAAAATTATATAATATATTTTATCAATAATTTATACTTATAAAAAATGATTCTTTTTAATATTATTTTAAAAAAAAATCATTATAATTTAATTATATAAAGGAGATGTTAAAATATATTTTTAACAAAAAATACAAAGGAGATAATATGAAAAAAGTTTTAAGTGCTATTGTGACATTTTTATTTTTTAAAAAAGAGGAAAAATTTCCAAAAGTTCAAATTCAAGTTATTAGCTATAGTAGCTAATTATTTGAGTGTTCAAGAGAAGTTGCTTTTACTTTAAAAAATCTTTTTTTTCGAGAGTGCTTCTCTCTTTTTACAGAATTAATCCATAACCTGTTAATAAAAAGATAGATAAGCGTTGAAACTCCTAATGAGTATGGAATTGTACCTATATATAGAGGAGTAAGAATTTTATCCCAATTATTGGAGAACCAACTGAGTGTAAGTTCTATATTTTCTAAGCCTTCATTTCCCAATAAAAAATTTCCTGTTTGATACTCCATATAATACATAAATGGCATAGTGATTGGATTACTTAACCATACCATAGAGATAGCAATAGGTACATTAAATTTTACAAATGGGGTAACAGAAAGAACAGCCAACATCTGCATAGGCATAGGAATAAACCCCCAAAAGAGACCAATAAGAACACCTCTTGAAATTGATTTTCTATTAATAGAGAGATACTCTCTTGGTATTTTATATTTGTGAATAAAAGCTTTTATTTTGCTATTACTTTGCTTTGTTTTAAAAATTTGTCGAATCATCTATTAGCCATTGGTTTATTTTAATTTTATTTTATTCATTATATGTTTAGGTTTTAATGAATGTTGAGGATATTTAGCTCAAGCAAAGAATTTACCGTGTTAAAAGTTACCATATTTGCTTGACAAACTTTTAAAGTTTATGTATAAATAGGGTAATATATATAAAAAAGGAGAAGCAAGTGCTTCCATTTACAGATGATGAGTTGAAACCTATTGTAACTGATATGCTTGAAAAGGCAAAAGTTTGGATACAAAAAGATGGTGGAGATGTAAAACTATTAGATATTAAAAATGGTACAGTCTACGTTCAGCTTCAAGGAGCTTGTGTAGGGTGTGGAAGTTCAGGAACAACCATTAAGTTTGGTATTGAAAAAGAGATGAAAACCTTTATTCACCCAGATATTAAAGTTATTAATGTACCTTATGGTATGGAAGATAAATTAGAACAACTAGGATAAGATAATGGCAAAAATAAGTCTTAATACATTACTCACAAGAGCCGAAGAGCAGTTTACATCGGGAAAATATGAAAATGCATTAAGAACCTATGGTCTGCTTTTAAAAGAGTATCCAACCGATTCCGATGCACAAATTGGTGTTTTTCTTTGTGATATTGGATTAGAAAGTGCAGAGGAGGCTCAAGCACTTTTTGATTATTATCAGATTATTAAGTCAGAACAAGATGATGCTCCCGAAGTAATGGCTAATATATTGAGTACATTAGATATTAGCCAAGGTAAAGTAGCAGAGCTTATAAATGAGACTATTGATAAATCAGAGTATAGAGATGGTATTGGGTATAAAGATTTTTTAAAATTTATTGAAAATCGTGGAGATTTTAAACGAGCTTTTGAAGATGTAATGTTTTCTACAAAAGTTATTTTAAAAAATAAAAATGAGTATGTACTTTTTATTAGCAAACTTATTGAAAAAAATCAGATAGAGTTAGCTACACAATTTCTGGACTTATTGAGCAATAGCTTTTTAAATGATCAAGAGATTTATGCACTCTATCACAAGATAAATGAGAAAAAACAAAATAGCGAAAATTAAGCAGAGAATATTTTATGAAAATAGATTTTAAAGTAGATACATTTAAGCATCTAACTGATGATACTACAGCTATAGATGGCAAAACAAAGTTTCTTTTAACAGAACAAAATAGAAGATATTTTGAAACATTAGAGAATAAACCAAGTTACATAACTCCTACTGAACTTATTGAGTTTTGGGATTTAAAATCACTTCGTGTTGTTGGTGTAACGGGTACTAATGGAAAAACAACTGTCACAGCGGCAATCTACTCTTTTCTTTTAGATTTAGGTGAAAAACCTGCACTTTTAGGAACTAGAGGTTTTTTTGTCAATGATGAGAGAGTAGAAGAGAAGTCTATGACAACCCCTTCTATTTTGCATATTTTAAATGCGATGAAGATTGCCAAAGATAGAGGGGCAAATTACTTCATAATGGAGGTAAGTTCACATGCTATTGACCAAAATCGTATTGAAGGTTTAGAGTTTGCTCTAAAGGTTCATACCAACGTTACCTCTGACCATTTAGATTACCATAAAACAGTAGAGGAGTACAGAGCAGTCAAGAGCCGTTTCTTTGCTGATGAGTCTCCTAAACTACTCAATAAAGATGATATTAAAAATATCACCTACAATCCTAAAAATGCACAGAGTTATGGAGTTGATGAACCTGCAACATTTAAAGTTCAAGCCTTTTCACTGCAACATGGCATTACAGCAGGAATAAAACATTTTGCTACAGAGGCAACCTTTCACTCTCCTATGGTAGGACTCTTTAATCTTTTTAATCTTATGGCTGCTATTGGTGCATGTACCATATTGACAAAACGAAATGTTAGTGAGATTTGTGAAGTGGTCGAAAACTTTGCAGGAGTAGAAGGTCGTATGGAGGTAGTTAGTCGTGACCCTTTAGTTATTGTAGATTTTGCTCATACTGACGATGGAATGCTTCAAGTGCTAGATAGCATAAAAGACAGAGACATCTCTGTAGTCTTTGGAGCAGGTGGCAATCGTGACAAAGGAAAACGACCAAGAATGGGAAAAGTAGCTTCAACTTTTGCTAAAAAGGTCTATGTTACTTCAGATAACCCTAGAGATGAAGAACCTGAAGAGATTATAAAAGATATTCTAAAAGGTATCAAAGACCAATCACACACAAGAGCAATGGTTGACCGAGCTTTTGCTATTCAAGAGGCACTAAGAGAGTTAGAAAAAGATGAAGTATTGATGATACTTGGAAAGGGTGATGAGGATACCATAGAGATTAAAGGTGAGAAGTTTCACTTTGATGACCGTGAGATTGTTCGGGCTTTATTGGCTGAGACTAAATAATATTATAAATAATCTCAGTTCTATTTTTTTTAGTCTGAATCTCCTCTATAGATAGATTCTCTATAGAGAGTTTCATAAACTCCTTCAAACTATTAATGTTAGCATTTGCTATCTCTCTTAAGACAATACCTCTATAAGCCTTTGCCCAGTGTGATACAACCTTTCCATCTTTTATAAACTTTAGAGTAGTGTAGGGCTTAGTTGGTTTATAAAACTTATCATAAAATCCTGCTCTTAAATCCAAAATATCTTCATTAGCTAGGTACTTTTCCATTAAGTAGCTCTTCTCTTTATAGAGTTTTTCAGGCTTTAAGTCTCCAACAGATGTTCCCTGTTTTAGACGATACTCAGGAATCATGTCATCAGCACGTAGAAAACCAAAAAGGTTAGAGCATAAAATGACGTTGCTATCAATATAGGCTTGTGAATTAGCATTAAGACTTCTATAGTCAAGATAATCAAAGGCAACACCCATATAACGTTCAATAGCTTTCATGGTTGGTTCATGAGCAATATCTCTGTTGTAGTAGTCAATATCAGACTCTTTTTTTAACCCAAACATTTTTGAGAGTTCTTCAAAACTATTTTTTTGTAAAATATTCATATATTTATATAAAAGAAGTTTTCTAGTAGGGGTAAGTTCATTAAAAAGAAGTGACTCTAAAATAAAATTATCTGTTCCTCCTTTAGTTTTTGTTTCACTTGGAGCAAGAAGAATTTTCATAAAAAAACCTTATTTTTAGTGAATTATAGCAAATTTAAAAAAAATAGCATAAATTTTACAAAAATCCTTGACATCAATAATATTTTTGTCTATAATGCGACTCCATTTAAACGATGACCTAAAAGAAATCTTTAAATGAATGGTGCTGATGTAGCTCAGTTGGCTAGAGCAGCTGATTTGTAATCAGCAGGTCGGGGGTTCGAGTCCCT
>JALWMP010000080.1 GCA_026996165.1 Campylobacteraceae bacterium | reverse complement strand
AATCAGCTGATTCATAGATAACCTGCTCATCTGACTCCTTATCTATAGCAACACATACTTCATCTGCCTCTTCACGAATTTTACTAAGTAGTAGTTCTTTGTCATTGAGAAGTTTTTTTGTCCAAGACTTTTTACTCTCTTTTGAGTTTTTACGCTCTAATATAGTATGGTATAGGGTATCTACTACACTATACATAGCATTGGTATCTACCTCTTGTTCTAGTACACGCTTCTCTTGGATTACAGAGGTAAAGAAACAGCTCTTTGTTCCTGTATGACATGCTACACCGTTTTGGTGAATTTTAAGTACAAGAGTATCGGCATCACAATCTAGTAAAATATCTTTAACTTCTTGGGTATGGTTTGAGCTTTCACCCTTTTTCCAAATGCGTTGTTTGCTTCTACTAAAGTAATGGGCATAACCTGTACTAAGTGTTAAGTTATAAGCCTCTTCATTCATGTAGGCTAACATTAGCACCTCATTTGTCTCATAATCTTGTGCAATAGCAGGTATAAGTGGATTTTTATTCCAATCAATGGTCATGTAGATTCTCCGTTAGGTGCGTTTTCTAACGCACCTTTAATATATTATTGTTGTGCTGCAATAGCTTTTTGCTCTTTTCCTTTAGCATCAACCCAAATATTTGGTACAGCACCACCAGGAGTTAAGAAGATTTGAGCATCTTTGTTAACTTTAAGAGCTTCGTTAAATTTAGCTTGAGTTTTAATCTGCTCTAGTTGAAGAAGTTCAGTAGTTAAAGAGTTAGAGATAAGTTTGTTTGCTTTTGCTTGTTCTTGAGCTACAATCCGAATCTTATCTGCTTGACCTTTAGCTTCAATACGTTTTTTCTCCGCCTCACCACGTGCAATTTCAGCTTTTCTTTGAGCTTCTTGTTTTGCTTTCTCTTTCTGTTGCTCTGCAATAGTTACATCTTGCTTTGCAGCTTGAACTTGCTCAATTTTCTCTTTAATCTTTGGAGGAAGAACAATGTTTCTTAACTCAACAGAAGCTAAGATAACAGGCTTACCTTCAATAGATTCTACCTTTTGTGTTACTTTTGTCTGAATAGCTGTTGCAATTTCATTTCTCATAACAGGTAGTTTTTCAGCTGTATATTGTCCAACAACATCACGAACCACCTCTCGAACTTTTGAGTTAATGATTTTCTCTTCCCAACCTGCACCCCACTTCTCAATAGTCTTAGGAGCTGCTTCAGCTCTAAGTTGGTACTGAACGGCAAGGTCAATGTGAACAGTAAGTCCCCTTTTATCTAAAACAGGAATAGCACGGTTACGTTTTAGTCCTCCCTCTAAATCATCAATCCCTAATGCTCTTTTTGAGCTATAGTTGTCGCCTCTCATCATATTGTTCTCATCTGAGTAGATAATCTGTCTCATGCGAGTATTGACTTTAATAATAGTTTCAATAACAGGAATATAGAAGTGCAGACCTGCATTAAGAGGTTTATCGTTAAATTTACCTGTATGTACTTTAATTCCTACTTCACCAGAGTTAATAATCTCAAATGGTTTAAAGAAAATAATACCAGCAACAATAGCTAAAACAAGAAAAAGCCAAGATGGGGCTGATTTAGCTCCACCAATATTGTTTCCTCCATTATTGTTAGTAGGTCTATTTGGTATTTTTGTTCCACCACTACTGTTGGGTTGTTTTTTTTTAAAATAGTCGTTCATGTCTGCTGGCATTTTGACTCCTTATATATAGGTCAAATAGTGTTTGTATTTTTCATTTCTTCCAAATACAATATCAAAGTAGTTACTTTGAATAATTTCAGTAATTGGTCCACGAGAACCACTACCAATAATACGAGCATCAACTTCTCTAATAGGAGTAATTTCTGCTGCTGTTCCTGTTAAAAAGGCTTCATCTGCAACATAAATCTCTTCACGAGTGATTCTTCTTCGTGTTACAGTGTAGCCCATATCTTCTGCCATCTCAATAACTGTTTTTTGTGTAATAGAGGCTAAAGAGTTGTCATTTGGTGGGCTAATAAGCTCTCCATCTTTAACCATAAAGAAACATGCTCCAGAGGCTTCTGCTACATAACCTTGGTCATCAAGAAGTAGGGCTTCATCGTACCCACACTCTATAGCTTCAAATTTTGCCATTTGAGAGTTTAGATAGTTAGCTGTTGCTTTTGCTTTTCCCATATTTGAAGTATTTGCTGGTCGTGTCATAGACGATATTTTGAGTCTAATACCAGATTTTAACCCCTCTTCACCAAGATATGCTCCCCACTCCCATGCTGCAAGTACAGTCTCTACAGGAGCTCCTTTGTGGTAAAGACCCATTACTCCGTAACCTAAAAAAGCAAAAGGGCGAAGGTAAACATTATCACCTGTAAATTCATTTTTTCGTAAAAGTTCAAGTTGTGCTTCATTTAGCTCTTCAACTGAATAGGGAATATCAATTAATGTCATTTTTGCTGACTCTTTAAGTCTTTTTGTATGGTCGTTTAGTCTAAAAATTGCATAACCATCTTCTGTCTTATAGGCTTTTGTTCCTTCTATAACACCATTTCCATAGTGTAGAGTGTGTGACAATACATGAGTTTGTGCTTCGTTCCAAGCTTTAAACTCACCATTCATCCAAATATATTTTGCTGCATCCATTTGTGCTTTGCTCCGTTCTTTAATTAATCGGAACATTTTAGCTAAAGTCGTGTTAAACTCTCTTTTTATTGAAGTTTAAGGGAGCTATAATCATGTTAAATTAAAAAAATATTTATTATTTAGTGATAAAATCTTAAAAATCACAATTAATACACAAATAGGTTCTAAACTATCAGTTCATCAATATAAAAAAACATTAAAGGACAAATATGAGCAAGATATGGATGGCAGTAGGGGTTATACTTGTAGGAACGGTAGCATCAGCTAATATAGATATGAAATCTAAAATAGCTGTATGTAAAGGGTGTCATGGTCAAAAATTTGAAAAAAAGGCAATGGGAAAATCTAATGTGGTTAAAGATATGAGTAAGGAAGCGATTATCAAAGCATTAAAAGGATATAAGGCAGGAACGTATGGTGGAGCTATGAAAAAAATTATGGAAGGACAGATGAAAAAGCTTTCTGCTAAAGATATTGAAGCGATAGTAGACAAAATTAAAAAATAGTTTTTTACTCTCTTATGGACAGGACTTTTCTTGTCCATTCTCTTTTAAATTTATCTTTTTTCTCTATATTTTTTTTGATTTTTGTTATAATCACCTATCTTTAGAAGTAGGAGACAATAATGTTTGGAATATTTGATAGCCATCATCAGATAAATGATGCAAAAATTTTTATGGGAAGTAGTGAAGAGACAAGAGAGGTTTTAACTGAACGGAAAAATCCTTATAGTGGAGAGGTTGTTTCTTTAGTTCCTCTATGTAATGCAGAAGATGCTAAACATGCTTTAGAGATTGCAAAAGAGGCATCAAAAGATACAAAAAAATCTCCTCTTCATCAGCGTATAGCTTGGTTAGAGGATGTTGCTAATATGCTAGAGGAGTATCGTGAAGATATGGCAATGACACTAGTAAATGAGGTAGCAAAGCCTTTAGCCTTTGCAAGAGTAGAGGTTGACAGATGTATAGAGACTATTCGACTTACAGCAAAAGAGCTTATTGCCTTGCATGGTGAGACAATTCCCACTGATGTAGCTCCAAGTGGTAAAAAGACGATAGCCTATTTTACAAGAGTTCCTGTAGGAGTTATTGCTTGTATTACCCCTTTTAACTTTCCTCTAAATCTAGTAGCACATAAGATAGCTCCTGCCCTAGGTGCAGGAAATGCAGTTGTTTTAAAACCAACTCCTGAAGCACCTCTAACAGCTTATAAGTTAGCTAAACTCTTTATAAGTTCTAAGTATGCTATTAAAGATGCACTAAGTGTTGTATATGGTGATGTTGAGGTAGGAAGTACTTTAGTTAAAAGCCCAATTCCTCGTGTACTCTCTTTTACGGGTTCTGTTCCTGTTGGAAAGATTATTACTCAACAAGCAGGGATTAAAAAAGTATGTTTAGAGTTAGGTGGTAATGCTGCTACCTTTATAGATAAATCAGCCGATTTAGAGTATTCCTCCTCTCGTTGTGCCTTTGGAGCATTTGTTAATTCAGGGCAAGTTTGTATCTCTCTTCAGAGAATTTATGTACATGAAGATGTTTATGACGAGTTTGCCAATATAATTGCTAGAGAGACAAAGACTCTAAAAGTAGGTTCACCTTATGAAGAAGATACCTTTATGGGACCACTTATTAATGAAGAGTCATTAAATCGTGCCAAAACATGGATAGAGTCTGCTCAAAATGAGGGAGCTAAACTTTTAACAGGAGGAGAGGTTATTGATGGAAGTTTTGCTCCTACTATTATGGCTAATGTAACAGACGATATGAATATTATATGTGAAGAGGTCTTTGCACCTATTGTCTCTCTTGTTAAGGTCTCTAGCTATGATGAAGCAATACTTAAGATGAACGATTCACCTTATGGACTTCAATTTTCTATCTTTACTAATGATTTAAAGATAACACAAAAATTTATAGATGACGCTCAGTGTGGTGGAGTAGTTATTAACGATATTCCTACTTTACGATTTGATGTACAACCTTATGGAGGTTCAAAACTCTCAGGAATAGGACGTGAAGGACCTCGTTGGGCATTAGAGGAGTTTACTGAAATTAAGAGTGTAATTATCTGTAATTAGTAAGCTGTTAATTTTTATTAATTAAATCAACTAGATAAGTTTTAATAAAGATATGTTATACTCTGTTAAAGGAGTATATTATCAAGGAGATTTATCTATGTTGGAACAGTGGATTTTAGGGTTAGATATAGTATCACAAAGTGGTTTTTTAGGTACTAGAGCTACTTTTTTAATAGATACTATTATCTCCTTTTTAGTTATGTTACCTATTATTATTATGATTTCAATTTTTATTGCTAAGAGAGATTACATTAAATTACATCAATTTATTCAATTCTCTCTTTTGTTAACAACAATAGGTGCTTTAGCTCTATTTTTTTATAATGTTAATTATATATATGGTTTTGAGAATACTATTCAACAGAGTAGTATTGATAGAAAAGAGTTTTTTACTCTTTTTACCATACACGTTATAATAGTTATTATTGCTATCTTAATATGGTCTTTGACTATTTTTTACGCATTCAATGATAATAAAAGAAGAGCCTTACCAGGTGTTTACTCTAAGACACATAAAAGAGCTGGTAGAAAAGCTCTGTTTAGTATTATTTTAATGGTATTTACTTCATTAATTATCTATTGGGTACTCTATATTTTTTAGAAAGGAATTTATGAAAAAAGTTGCACTATCTGCTTGTCTTACAGGCTGTTCATGTCGTTATGATGGTAAAGAGAATCTAAATAGAACTCTTCTTGAACAGCTCTCCTCTTATGAAGTTATTCCATTTTGTCCTGAAGATTACTGTTTTGGTACACCTAGACCAACTATGGATTTGATTGACAATAACGAGAGTATAGATGCTATATCCAATAAAAATGGTGAGAATCTATCTAAACCTATTATAGATTATGCCAAAGAGTTTTTTGAAAAAAATCCAGATATTGAACTCTTTATAGGCAAAGATAGAAGCCCAAGCTGTGCTGTAAAGAGTGGTAAAGTCTATGACAAAGATAAAAATCTACTCCATACAACAGGTACAGGGCTTATGGCAAAGGTAGCATTAGATTTAGGCATAGAGTCTTGGGATAGTGAAGTCTATCTTAATCGTAACTCTTAAACTGTTTTACCCAATCTTTATCTTCCTCTTTTAACCTACCAACTCTTTTTAAAAGGGTTGCTTTTATAGATTCTAAATCTTCAACTTCTAAATACTCCAAATAGTTTGGATTTATCTCTAGTTTTTGCTCTGGATTGTAGGCTAAAAGTCTCTCTATCTCTTTAAGTAATTCTTCTTTTGTTTTCATTTCGGTATACTACCATAAAAATTGTAGGTGTGACCATGTCACACGTCAAATATGTATGGAAATTTTAAAATTTTATTGTGTTTAGTTTTGGCGTGTGAAATGGTCACACCTACATATATAAAGGAATTATTATGTTAGAAATTGGTGATACTATACCAGATTTTTGTCTACCCAATCAAGATGAAGAGGAGATATGTTTTAGAGATATAAAAGGACGATGGATAGTTCTCTACTTCTACCCAAAAGACAACACTCCAGGTTGTACTACAGAGGCGTGTGACTTTACAGAGGCTCTGCCTGATTTTACAGCACTTGAAGCTATTGTTTTAGGAGTTAGCCCTGATTCTCCTAAAAAACATAGAAACTTTATTGAGAAAAAAGGTCTAAAGATTACACTTTTAGCAGATGAAGAGAAGGAGTTGTGTAAAAAGTTTGGAGTGTGGCAACTCAAAAAGAACTATGGTAGGGAGTATATGGGAGTTGTGCGAAGTACGTTTTTAATTGCCCCAGATGGAACTTTAGCTTATAAGTGGGAAAAAGTAAGAGTTAAAGGTCATGTTGATGAGGTTAAAGCAAAACTAGAGGAGTTAAAAGCTCAATAGAATATGAGCTTTTAATTAGAATGGGTCAATATCTCCATAAGGATTTGTTTCAGACTTAGTTGCAGCAGGGAGAGGTGAAGTGTCGGTATAGAGTTCAGTTCTAACTCCATTCTTCATATTGTAAACACCCTTAGGAACTTTAAACTTCTTAGGTAAATTAGGGTACATCTTATATAGATGTTTAAAGAAGTAGGCAAATGCAGGAGCAGATGTTCCTCCACCTGTACCACCACGCCCAATAGGTTTATTGTTGTCTCTTCCCATCCATACAATAACCTCTTCAGCAGGAGAGTACCCACAAAACCAAGCATCAACATTTTTGTTAGTTGTTCCTGTTTTTCCTACTACCTCAACTCCTGGAACTTGGGCATTTCTTCCTGTACCTCTAAGTACAACATCTCTTAATATACTTGTCATAAGATAGGCTTGTGGTGGTGTTGTAAAGTTTTCAATCTCTTGGGTTTTACTCTCATATATAACTGTTCCATCACGAGCAAGAACTTTAGTAACAAGTCGTGGTTCTATCATGTGACCACCATTGGCAAATGCAGAGTAAATCTGTGCCATTTTAACAGGGCTTAATCCAAGATTTCCTAAAGATATAGACATATCATGAGGAATATCTTTAATATTTAGTTGTGCTAATTTTTCAAGAATTCTTTTTAATCCGACCTCTGTAACTAAATTAATAGTAGCAAGGTTTCGTGAGTGGACAAGTGCTTCTCGTAGTTTTATAAAGCCTTCAAAGTTATTTTCATAATTTTTAGGTCTCCAAACTTTTCGTTTTCCATTGCTATAGTATTGGAATGTTCTAGCAACATCTGTTAGCTCTGTAGCAGGATTGTACCCCATATCTAAAGCAACTTGATAGATAAATGGTTTAAAGGCCGACCCAGGCTGTCTTTTCATCATAGTGGCACGATTATAAGCAGACTTTTTATAGTCAACCCCACCTACCATTGCTTTTATATTTCCTGTATGATTTTCAACAACAAGTATAGCACCATTGAGAGTGGTTGTTTTAGGATTCTCATGACGCTTTTTTGCGATACGTCTATGAGCATAGCGTAGTGCCTCTCGTGCTAATTTCTGTTGCTTCATATCTATACTTGTATAGATAGTATATCCACCTCTATATATATCAGGAAACTCTTTTTTTAGTCTTCGAACCACTTCATCAGTTACATAAGGAGCTATATTTTGTGTTAATGTATCTTTGTAAATAGTTGGAATCTCTTTAATAGCATCTAAATAGGTCTCTTCTGTAATCCAACCAAGTTTTCTCATACGAGCCAAGATAGTTCCTGCTCGTGTAAGTGCTTTGTCTAGGTGACGAGTAGGGTCGTAAGCACTAGGAGCTTTCATTAGCCCCGCAAGAAGAGCAGACTCTTTTAGTGTTAGTTCATTTAGATTTTTTCTAAAGTAACCTCTTGCAGCAGTTTTAATTCCATAGTATCCATGCCCAAAAAACATCTCATTTAAATAACGCTCTAAAATCTGCTCTTTAGTTAACTCATTCTCAATCTTCATGGCTAAAATAGCCTCTTTCATCTTACGAGTATAACTTCTCTCATTACTTAAAATTGTATTTTTAACTAACTGTTGTGTTAAGGTACTCCCTCCCTCAACTTTATGTCCAGCTTTAAAGTTTCTAATAGCTGCTCTAATAATGGCATCAGGATTGACTCCATTATGTTCAAAAAAGCGTGTATCTTCAATAGCAACTAGAGCCTCTACTACATATCCAGGAATCTCATCATAGGTAGCATAGAGTCGATGTTGCCCTTTAAATACATAGGAGATTTTATTGCCTTTGTCATCTAAGATAACAGAGGAGGTTGGTGGATTGTAGTTGATAAGTTTATCAGCATCAAGCTTAATCTCATTGTAGGCATAAATAAAGGCAATAAATAGAGCTATAGCAAAAATTAGTGCTAAAACAATAGAGCCTTTAATAAGTCGATTAACCATAATAGCGTATCTCCTTTAGAAAAATAGATTAAATTATAACGTAATTTATATATTTTTGAGATTTTGACCTAATTTTATAAGTTCTCTCTTTGATGTTCCAAGACGAGGGATAATCCGTAAAATAGGTTTAGAAACGGTAGGTTGACGAATTGCTCCAATCAAAAAGTTTTTTTCTATTAACTCTTTTTGTTTTAGGATAGTAGCCTCATTTGATGGCATCTCTAAAGGTAAAATAAGTGATTTTATATCTATATTTAACTCTTTTTTTATAATATCATGACGTTTTTTAATACGTTTACAATACTTTTTATTATGTTGTGCCACATGTTCAATATTTACAAGAGCCAAAGCTGTATCAATCACTGATGGAGCTGTAGAGTAGATAATGGGCTTTCCACGATTGACCAAAAAAGAGACAATATGAGAAGAAGCTAAAATATAAGCTCCATAACTCCCATAGGCTTTTCCCAAAGTTCCCATCTTGATATGTCTCTCATGAGGAGTAATATCATAGTATTCAAAAATCCCTAAAAGATGTTCACCAATCACTCCAGATGAGTGAGCCTCATCAACTATCATCAACGCCTCATACTCATCGGCAATCTCAAATATTTTTCGGTTACATAAACCACCACTCATAGAGTAGACCCCCTCTACAGCAATAATCTTACGACCACCACTAAAGCCATTAAGCTTCTCTCTTAAATCATTTGGGTCATTGTGTTTAAACTTTACAACTCTATCTTCTAAAAGTTTTGTAGCCATCATACCACTAGCATGATACTCCTCATCTATAAACAACATATCTTTTTTACGAACAAGTGCTTCAATTAGAGCCATATTGGCTAAAAATCCAGAGCCAACAACTATTCCATCTTCAAAACCATTTAACTTAGCTAATGTCTCTTCAAAATGTTTGTGAATAGGGTGATAACCATTGACTAACATACTTGCTTTTGGTGCATGAGTGTTGTATTCATTAACAAGTTTTAGGGCTTTTTTTAACTGTTTTTTGGAGTTAGCTAACCCTAAGTAGTCATTAGAAGCAAAGTCTATTAAATCTTGACTCCAAACTCTTCGTTCTCTAAATCTATTTGCTTTTTTTAGGGCATTTAGTTCTTTTTGGTACATTTTATTTACTCTTCAACCCTTTCACTAGCCTTCTCATAAACTTCCATTTTTTCTCTTTTCCCTATAGCAATAATATAGATAATAATCTCTTTTTCTAAAATTTGATAAACAATCCTATATCGTTTATGGTCAAAATACATCTTTTTCAAACCACTTAGATTTAGATTGTTTTTATTACCCAAATCAATACCAAGTTCAGGGCTTGTGAGTATCTTTTTTAATGTTTTAGTAAAAAGTATTTGAACAGACTTATTGAGTTTACTTAACTCTTTTTCGGCTTCAGGATGAAATTTATAATCATACATTGTTAATCATCCAATGATAGGTTTAATCTTTTTAAAACATCATCTCCATTAAGATATTCTTCTTTAGGTGTCTTAAGGCGTTCTTGAAGCATTTGAGCTGTTTCAATCTCTTCTAATCTCGCTTCGGCAAGAGCCATACGCTCATACTCACTAACCGATAAAATAACAGCATTAAGTTTGTTGTTTTTTAAAATACCAATCTTATCTAAAAGACCATTCTTGACTTTTGAAATGTACTCTCCAAACTGTTTAGAAAGCTCTGTGGCTGATACAAGTTCATTTTTAGTATAGGCTACCATTTTTTATCCTTTAAATTATAGATATAATTATATGGATAATTATAACGTTATTTTTTTAAATATTAACCTAAAAAGAGTTTATGCTATTATTAAAAAAATAGATATTTATGCTATACTATTATAATTTAAAGTAAAAATAATAATAAGGCTAAATTATGAATAGACTACTTAAGTTAGCAATCGTTATGAGTTTTATCTCTATCTCTCTTAATGCAGAAAATAATGCTACTACAGAGACAAACACAACTACTACAGAGCAAAACTCTACAGTAATAAAAGAGGAGATAAGCAAAAAACATCTAGCCGAGCAGATAGCTAAAGAGAAAAAGTTTGCTAAAGAGCAAAAATTCTATCAAGGAGATGAGTATAATTTATCTACTCATGAGATAGATAAAAAATCACTAGACTCAATCAATGTAATTGAGCCAGAGTATGACTTTAGTATGGACCATGTTTATGATTAAACATTTTATGTTAAACTATAAAAAAGGTCTAAAAAAATGGGTGACAAGGATATAGTCAGTAAAGAGATTATAAAAGAGATAGGACGAGATATATCTATGCACATTTTAGGCATAGATATTGATGGAGAAGTAACCCTTGTTGATAAAGAGTGGACAAGAGTTGAAAAACGAGATAGTGACATTGTCTTTAAAAATAAAAATAGAATTTTTCATATTGAGATACAAAATGATAACCATAAAGATATGGAACTAAGAATGTTACGTTACTATAGTGATATACTTTTTGAGTATAAAGAGTGTAGTGTTGAGCAGTATGTTCTCTATATCGGCAAAAAACAATGCACTATGAAAAATGAAATTTTACGAGATGAAATCTCTTATAAGTATGGTATAATTGATGTAAGAGACATTGCTTGTGAGGATTTGCTCTACCATTCAAATCCGTCAGCTGTGGCTTTGTCTATATTGTGTGATTTTAAAGATAAAGACAAACAGGTTGTAGTTAATACGATTTTACAACGGGTTAAAGAGTTAACCAAAGATGATAAGCGAGAGTATAGAAACTATCTTAAAAAGATAAGTATTCTATCAACTAATAGAGATTTAGAAAAAGAAGTTAAGAAAGGAATGAATATGTTAACAGTAGATATAGAAAAGACACCACTTTATCAGATAGGAGCAGAAAATGCTACTTTACAAAACGCTGTGGTTATGATTGAGAAGTTTAAATTATCAATAGATGATGTAATTAAAGAGCTAAATATTAAAAAAGAAGAGCTTTTAGAATATATGAAACGAAAAAAAGAGGGGAAGTAGCCCAAAAGCTACTCCCTAAACATTCAACCCCACAACCTCAAACCGATTATCCTCACGCCGTCTAAACTTATAGTACTTAATCTCATCAGGCTTAGCATAGACAGGCTCAGGAGTTACAAATACAATCCTAAACCCACGAGAGTTAGCAAAGGCTCTTAGTAGGTCTTGGTTGTGACTGTGCAGACGTGACACTTCATCTAAAATCAAGAAGAAAGTGGACTCATGAGCATTGGTATAGAGTCCCAAGATAGAGACAGCAAGAGCCATCTTAAGCAAGATAGTCCCCCCTGTTGAACTCTCATTTTTAATCTGTGTTACATTGGTTTTTGTTGTTCCATTTTCTGTAAACTCTAGTGAGAGGTCAATGGTATCTAGCAGGGTAATAGCTCCACCTTTTAGCACCTCTTTTATCTCTGTAAGCAGATTTGCAATTTTTTGTAAATCTTGGTTGGTTTTAGGCTTGTCAAAAAAGAGTGAATCCTCTTTGTCTATAATAGTCAGCTCTTGCACTAAACTATTCATCTCATTTAGCAGAGTCATAACACTTCGTTGGTTACCAACTTCGGTTTTAATTTTAATATTTTTTACAATACTAAAGTCAATAGTAGAGAGGTTTTTGTTTATCTTTTTGACCTGCTCTTGAAATCTATCTTCAGAGTGCGAAAGAGAGCCAAGCTTAGATGGAATCTCATTTTGAATAAAGTTCAAATACTCCTCATTTGTCGCCTGTTTGAGTGGTTCAAACTGCTTCTCTTTAAACTCTCTAAGCTCATAGAGCCTCTCAATAGTCTCTAAATCTTCTGAAAATCTATCAAACAGAGAAAAGTTCTCTAGCTTAAATCGTATCTCACTAAATGGGTTGTTTTTGAGGCTATTAATACGGCTAAGACTCTCTTTTAGATTGACCTTTAGCTCCTTTTGTTGTACCTTTTTAGCTTTGTAGTCAGCCAAAAGCTCAACAAGGTATCGTCGGCTCTCTTTTGGCTCAATCTCTTGAAGCTCCAAGTTTCTGCTCTGCTCTAAGCCCTGTTTGAGTTTAGCAATCTCCTCTTTTATCTCCTCAATCGCTTTGTGTGTAGCCTGAGAGCTTTTAATAATATCTTGCTGTTTGTTAGAGAGTCTCTTTTCAAGAGTTGTCTTGTTTTGTTGGGCAATAATCAGACGGCTCTTTTTGTGTGAAAGCATCTCTATAAACTCTTTAGATTTGTTGTACTCTTCAAGAAAGTAGTGTGCATCTTGAGCTCTTTTTATCTGCTTTTTAAGCTCCTTTAGAGCCTCTTTTAACTCACCAATTACATCATCTTTAGAGAGGCTCTTACGGCTCTTCTCTTTTGCCTCAATCTGTTGAGTTAGCTTCTCTCTTTGCTCTTTATACCAAGCCTCAATGCTCTCTTGTTCACTCTTGCTATTTAACTCTCTTTTAAAGCTCTCTAACTCCTCTCTTTGTCTTTGTAAAAAGGCTTTAAACTGCTTTTGAAGCTCTTTTATTTTGCTTTTAAGGTTTGCAATACGCTCTGTATGCTCATCTATAGCCTTTTTAATCTCTTCCAAAGCATTTTGACGTTTAGCTTTAATCTCATTTTCATAGTTTGGAATGGTAAGAGTATCTATTTTGGTAATCTCTCTTTTAGCAACCTCAATACCCTTAGCCAAACTCTTTAGAGTATACTCCTCTTTAAACTTCTCTTTCTCCAAAGCTTGATACTGCTCTTTAAATCTCTTCTGAATCTTAGCTTTCTCTTTACGGTAGAGGTGTAGAAGCTGTTGCTTTTTAACCTTTGCCTCTCTAATCGCCTCTTCTGCTTCTTCTTGGGTAGGTATCTGTTTTAGGGTGCTACTATCTAACTCTACTCCTAAAAGCTCCTCACTTCTTAGAAGTTTAGGCTTAAGTACATCGTTTGACATCGAGAGCAAAGAGCTATCCATAAATGGGTAAAGCTCTCTCTCCCAAGAGATACCACTCTGCTGTAAAAAGGCTTTAAATGACCCCTCTGTGGTATAAAGTATCGCCCTTTGGGTCTGAATAGTTTGGTTAAGGTAGGAACGCTCCTCCCAAAGAGTTCGTGCAATCTTTTGCTTCTCTAGCTTCTCTTTAGCCAAAAGCTCTTCTTTCTGCTCCTCAATAACTCTAAGTGCCTTTTTTGCCTTTCGCTCTTGTGCCTCTTGCTCCTCTATGCTATTTTGAAGAGACTTTTTAGCTCTAAACTGCTCCTCAACAAAGAGATTAAGCTCTTTTTGGTAGTGACTATAAAGCTCATTTGCTTTAGTTTTAAGCTTCTCTTTTTTTAGCTCCTCTTTTTCTATCTCTGCCTTTAACTCTCCAATCTGTCCATCTAGCCTATGCTCTGTATGCTCTCTCTCCTCTCTTTGGGTAGCTCTTTTGGCTTCTATAGCTTGTGCAAGTTGGGCTTTTAGTTGCTCTAGCTTTCGTGCCTTTTGCTCTTTTAGTTCACTATCTCGCTTAAATCGCAAAGCCACAATATCTTGGTCAACAGAGCTTAACTCATTAATAATATCTGCTTCAAGCAGTGTTAACTGTTGCTGTTTTTCAAGTTGCTCCTTCTCTAAAAAAGGAAGTTTCTCAAAATGCTCTCGCTCCTCTTGCAACCTTTCAGGTGTAAACTTGCTCTTTAACTTCTCAATACTCTCAATCTCATTTTGAAGCAGAGCAATCTCTTTAGCAAAACGCTCACGCAGACGGTTAAGCGACCTCTCCTTTTGCTCTTGTCTCTTTTTGTACTCTTTTTGTTGCTCATAGAGTCGCTCTAAACGTCTCTCTTTTTCATTCACTAGCCCCCTCTCAACACTTTGTCTATAGAGCATTTGAGCCTGAATATCCTCTTGAACTCTCTCTACTTCAAGTAGCTCATCTTGAAACCTAAAGGCACTCTCAACCGTTTTACTCTCTTTTTCAAACTTCTGAAAGAAGAGATAAGCCTCTTGAAACCCTTTAACCTCACTCATATAGTTCTCATAGTTAAACTCAATATTCTTCTCTTCAACATTAAGTGATTTTTGAATAGCACGTTTAATACTCTGTGCATCAACAATAGATTTGTCAACATTAAAGGTCTGATTAAAAAGCTCCACAAAGACATCATAGTTTCTAATGTCGGTAATCTTAAACTCATGATACTTAGGGTTCTGCCCATAGATTATCTCACGGTAGTCATGTCCCTTTGCAAGATAGGTAGTAGGAGTTTTGAGGTAAGATTGAATCTCTTTAAATGGTTTAAGCCTCTTATCATGAGTAATAATTCGGCTAATATCAAACGACTTTTGCCTAGAGAAGCGTTTAAAGACCTCACCATTTTGTTTATACATAAAGATAAAAAACTCATCAAAGACATAGATAAGAAATGAGTTACGCTCATCGGGAAAGTAGTACTCTTTAAAGCTCTTTTTGTCACTAGAGATACCAAGTTTACGGCTATCATTACTCCCTGAAAAGAGATAAAAAAGAGCAATAATAGTACTTGTCTTCCCCGTTCCATTGTCACCTGCAAAAAAGATATCACGACTCAAATCAATCCGTGCATAATCAAACTCAGCAGAGTTTATTAAAATCATCTCTTTTAACATGGTTTTTGGGTGCTTTTTGAGGTTATTTTTTGGTTGTAAATATATTTGGTTCTTTTAATCATGGGATTCCTGTGATTTTTTTTTGGTATTGTAGTATTTGTGGCTTAAATTTGGGGGGATTGGAAGTTTAATTTTTTTCCTCGTTCCCACCATCTTGATGGGAACACATAGGAGAGTAACAACAACAAAACAAAGCTATTGTAGTAACTCCAATATTAGGCAACGAAGCAGGAGCTTCGTTGCCAGTCTTACCTACTAAATCTACTTATCATACACTTCAACAAAAACACGCTATAATAAACTACTAAATAAAATGAGTAATATAATGGATAAAGAGAAAATTATAGAAGTCTTAGAGAATGGTACTATAGAGTGGCGAAGACATGCCTTAGAGTGAATGCTTGAAAGAGATATTAGTCGTAGAGAAGTAAAAATAACATTACAAAATGGTGAGATTATTGAAAACTATGAGACTGATGTCCCTTTTGAAAGTGCGTTGTTTTTTTATATAGATTCAAAACCCATTCATGTAGTGGCAAGTTTAGATGAAGCTACTAAAACTATCTATATTATAACAGCATATGTACCAAGCATAACACACTTTTATGAAGACCTAAAAACAAGGAGATAATATGAAAACAACAGAAACAAAATGCCCAATTTGTAATGGAACAAAAGAGCAAGGAAAAGTAACATTTACAGTAGATTTAGGGACAAATCTTATTGTCATTAGAGATACACCTGCAACGGTCTGTTCCCTTTGTGGAGAGGAGTGGATTAGTGATGAGGTGGCTGAGAACATTGAGGCTGTAGTGAGTGAAGCAAAGATAAAAAATCGTATGATTGAAGTGGTTAATTTCTCTTTGGAGAGAGTGGCTTAAAGAGTGCCACTAATGCTGAACTATCACCAATTATCATGCTAAAATTCTCTTAGCATTAGCAACTTCATCTTCTATGTCATAGTCATCTATCACAGGAATTTGATGAGACTTATAAAGCTCTATAGCCAATTTTTGTTTTAAAATTTGAGTTAAACTTTTTTCCGTTTCATTGATGCCAAAAAAGATATTGTCAGGAATGTTTATAGAAAGTTGCATTAGCTCTCCTTTTTGTTTAATTAGTTTTATTATAACATATCTTGGTTAAGAGGATTGTCCAAAAACACGCTATAACCTTAGTTCGACGGAATACTATATCCACAATTTTACGAGGTTTCCCATATGCTTAGACAGATTTTTGCAGGACTAACTAGTTAATTCAAAAATCTGTCTAAGCATATGGGAAACCTCGTAAAACCCGAAGGGAAGCCTAAAAATAGGCAATCTTCCCAAAATAAAATTTTTGAATTAGCTACGAGAGTGTGAAAGAACATTCTAAAAGTAATTTTAAAAAGGTAGGCAAAAAGCCTACCAAATTCCCATAAAATC
>JALWMP010000079.1 GCA_026996165.1 Campylobacteraceae bacterium | reverse complement strand
TGGAGTATGAGCTTTGGCCAGATAAACCAAGTAGCTCTAATAGACGAAGAACACTCATTAGTCGTTTAAGAGCAAAGTTAAAACATAGGTTTATAGATACTTACTCTTCTGAAGGGTATATTTTTAAGATTTGAGAAAAGTAATATATTTATATTCTTTTTAGAAGCCTAGCAATCTGCAAAGCTCCATCTTTTTCAATAAGTTTTTGAAGCTTCTCACTCTTCTTTCTCATATCTTCATCTAATAAAGCAATTACCTTATCAAGCTCTATCTCACTCTCACGCATAATCCAAGCAACATCTTGGTCAACTAAAAATTTAGCATTGTAGAACTGATGGTCTCCTGCTGCATATGGATAGGGGATATAGAGAGCAGGACAAGCCATAGCCGATAGTTCCCATAGAGTAGAAGCACCTGAACGAGCAATGGCAAAGTCAGCTTGTTGCATATAGCCTGAAAGGTGTGTGGTAAACCCAAAAACCTCTGCCTCTATGTCTAACTTTTGGTAGGCTTTTTGAACCTCTTCTATATTTCTTTCACCTGCTTGGTGAATAATCTTTATATTTTTCTCTTTTAGTGTGGGTGCTAATTTTAGAGCTAGTTCATTAATAGCTTTTGCCCCTTGTGAACCACCTAAAAAGATAATAGTTTTTATCTTATCTCTAATGCGAGACTTCTCAAAATACTCTTTTTTTATAGGATAGGCTTTAATAGGGCTATCATCTTCATAAGAGCTAATAAAGGCTTTAGCCCGAGAGCGTAAGAGTCTGTTGAGTGAACCAATAGCTGCATTTTGTTCATGGATTACAAGTGGTATACCTAGCATAATTGAGGCAAATGATGTAGGTGCAGCAGAGAAGCCACCTACACAGAAGACCACTTTTGCATTTGAACGTTTTAAGATACTTCTAGCTTTTATAGTCGCCTTTATAAGCATTGAGATAGATTTAATCTTACCAAAAAAGCCTTGGTTAACTACCCCTTGGGTAGGTAAAAAGTGTACCTCTTTAAACTGCTTATCTTCACCAAACCACTTTTGGTCTTGACCTTTAGTTGAGCCAATATAGATAAGCTCCTCATTTAAAAGTTCCTCTTTTACAGCTTTAATAATAGTGAGGTGACCACCTGTACCTCCACCTGTCATAACAATAGACATCTTTAACTCCTAACAACTTTTTTTGAAATCATCAACACTATTCCTATAGTTAGTGAAGAGGCGATAACTTGTGAACCACCATAGCTTAAAAATGGTACAGCAATCCCTTTAATAGGTGTAATCCCTGAAATACCAAAAGAGTTAATAATAAAAGAGAAGGCAATCAAAAGTGCAGCTCCAACACAGAAGAGATAGTATATAGGGTTGTCTACTTTGGCAGCTATTTTAAAGATTCTATATATAATATAAAACATAATAAGAGTAACTATTATAATAGTTATAAACCCTAACTCCTCTGCAATTCCTGCTAATATAAAGTCGGTATTGACCTCTGATAGAAATCCAAGCTTATACTGTCCATCTCCTAGTCCTTGTCCCCAAAAACCACCATGATGAATAGCATCTAGTGAGTTTGAGATTTGGTAGGTTTCTAGTCGGTTTGAGGAGTTATCAAGTGACAAAAACCACTCTTTTACTCTTTTAATTCGATGAGGTTGAGTTATAATAAGCAGAATAAATCCAGAAAGAGCTACTCCAAGAAGCATAGAGAAAAATCTAAAACTACTTCCAACTAAGATAAAGAGTATAATTAGAGTGAGAGAGATAACAACTGTTTGTCCTAAATCTTTTTGAAAAACAGCAATGAGTAAGGCACTAATAAATAGTACCATAATATATGGAATAAAAATTTTTATCTCTTCACTTAATACCATCTCTCCTCGTGGAAGACGCGTTCTAACTAGAGACCATGAGATAAACATTAAAAAGCCAATTTTATAAAATTCAACAGGAGTAATAGAGATAGGTCCTAGATTCATCCATCTTTTTGCTCCACCAATATTGTGTACTATACTTTCAGGCATAAGAGGCATAATAAGTAAAATAATTAAAAAAGTTAAAAAGAGTCCTATGCCTAGAGGTTTAAACCACTTGTCTGGGTCAAGTTTACTTAGCCAAATCATCAATATAATCCCTATAAAAACAGCAACACCTTGTCTAATAAAAAAGTGCATATCGGTATAGTGGTACTTAACTACTGCATAGGGAGATAGGGAGTATGACATAATCAACCCCAAAATAAGGAGAATAACAGTAGCACCAAATAGAGGTTTGTCAATCATATAATATTCTTTTTTGTTTTAGTTTGGATATTTTATCAGAATTTTGTAAAAAAAATAGTAAAATCTTTTTTATTGAAGAAAGAATAAAGGTCAATATGCAAAAAACTAAAAATGTTGCTAAAGAAAATAGAATGATACGTTATCGTTCTGCTATATTATTAATACTATTTCTAGGAATATTTCTACTCTTTTTAATCTTCTCTATTAGCATGGGTAAAACAATAGCCTCATCTAGGAATACTGAAAATAAAATAGTAAAATTAGAAAACAAAGGCATAAGAGGCAAGATTATCTCTAAAGATGGTTTTGTTGTCACTTACAGTGAAAAGAAGTTTCGTGCTGAGATTAATACTCGAAGTATTGACCCTAAGAAAAAAGACCTTTTTATTAAACTATTTGCTATCTATTCAGGTCTTAGTGAGAAAGATGTAGCTTCTAAGTTTTTTACTAAATCAGGTAAAAAGATACATGGACGAATTGTTTTAACAGACAATATTGACTATAGATTAAAGAGTGATTTAAAATCTCTATCATATAAAATGAGTAAGCTTCATATATTTCGTCCTCTAAATCCTAAAAAACCTCAAATTATCTTTGGGTTAGATATTCTTCCAGATAGTGAAACACGTTTTTTCCCACATAAACAGCTTTTAACTCCAGTAGTAGGTTATGTGCATACAGAGATGAAAGATGACTATCGTAAACCAAAAGGGGTAAAAGGTTTAGAGAAAGCTTATAGTAGCTACTTAGAGTCAGAACAAGATGGTTTAGTCTATGCCAAAAAAGATGTACAAGGAGTACCTCTACTTGATGGAGAAAACCATACAATAAAACGAATAGATGGAATGAATTTACACCTAAATATTCCTCTATCACTTCAAAAAGATGTAGAGGCAGTAGTTACTCAAATGAAAAAAATGACTGCAGCACAAGAGGTAATGGCCGCAGTTATGGACTCTACTACAGGGCAAATATATGCTCTAGCTTCTTCTGAACGTTTTAATCCAAAACATATACGTCAAAAAGATGTAAATGCCTTGCACCCTAAGTTTTCTGAGTATCTATATGAACCTGGTTCTGTTATTAAACCTTTTACTATGGCTATTGCACTTGACCATGATAAAGTTCATCTTAATGAACATATTCCTTTAGGTGGAAAATTAAAGGTAACTAACCACTATACTATTTCGGATGATGACTATTTTAAATATTTGACTCCACAAGGTATTATTATGCACTCTTCCAATATTGGAATTGCAAAAATAGCTTGGAGATTAACGGGACAAGAACTCTATGATGGGTGGCGAAACTTTGGACTCTCAAAACCCTCTGGAATAGACCTATCTAAAGAGCTGATTGGACGGATTAAGTCTGCTTCTCAACTTAACCACAAAACTCATAGTGCAAATATGGCGTATGGTTATGGTATGTTAGCAAATTTTATGCAACTTATTCGTGCTTATAGTGCTTTTAATAATAACGGGGTAATAGTAACTCCTAAAATTGTTGATTATTTAAGCGACGAAAATGGAAAAACTTATACTGTTCCTAGAGATGTTGTTAATGTACAAGCTTGTTCTGCAAAGACAGCACATATTATCAACAAAATGCTAGAAGAGACAGTTAATCGAGGAACAGGAACATCTGCACAGTATGATGGGCTTACAGTAGGTGGGAAAACGGGTACAGCACACATCTCTGAGAGAGGTCACTATGTTGAGAAGTACCATAGTAGTTTTTATGGATTTGCAAATGATAAGTTAGGACATAAGTTTACTATTGGAGTCTTTGTAATTAAACCTAAAAAGGTATATTTTGCTTCTCAAACAGCAGCTCCAACCTTTCAAAAAATTGTAGGGGTACTAGTAAAACATCACTATCTAGTGGTAGATAAAGTTTTAGCAAAGATTCATAAGTCAAAAAGAGAAACACTCAGAGCTAGAAAACGTGCAATTTATCTACGTAAAATTGAAGCATATAATAAAGAACATGGTATAAAGTAAAAAAACTTAAAGGAGTTTTATGAAAAGCATTATAAATAAACTTTTGTTAATTACATTAGGATTATCTATTGGTCTGTTTACAGCATGTGTAGGGGTTGACCCACAAGGGAGAGGATACTCTGTTGCCGTTCCTATGGGAATAATAAATACTACTTTAGCAAAGCAGTTTCCTGTAAAAGAGAAAAGAAGTTTAGGAACTGTTGAAATCTCTGACCCTACAGTACTTGGAAAACAAGGAAGTGATAAGCTTAATGTTGGTACTTCTTTTAAATTTACCAATATGCTAATTCCAAATGGTATTAGAGGAAGTCTTAAGTTAGCTTCAGGTGTGCGTTTTGACCCAAAGACACAGAATCTATACTTAGCAAATCCAATGGTTGAAGAGCTAAAGTTTCAAAACTTCTCTTTAGCTAAGTATCTAACAAGTAGTATGAGACAATCTTTAGGTATGCTTATTGCTGAGACGATTGCTAAAAAGCCAATTTATAACATTAAAAAAGCAGGAATAGTTGGCTCAAGTCTTGTTCGAGGAATTGATGTACGAAATGGTCAAGTCTATTTGACATTTGGACTTTAATATGAACAATAAACCCAAATATACTCTTTTTAAAAATGCCTCTTATGCGTTAGAGGGGTTAGTTCATGCAGTTAAAAATGAGACCTCATTTAAATTAGAGCTTTTAGTAGCTCTTTTTGTCTTTCCTGCTATCTACTTTTTCCCATTTGAACTAATTTATAAGTTGGTATTGGTAATTACCTACTTTATGATTATGATTGCCGAGTTACTTAACTCTGCTGTAGAGAATGTTGTTGATTTGGTTACTAAAGAGATTCACCCCTTGGCTAAATCTGCTAAAGATATTGGAGCTACTGCTGTATTGTTTACAGTTATTTTACATATTTTGTGTTGGATACTTATTGGTATAAAATATCTATAAAACTTAATTTTTTATAAAAATTTTAATATAATTTATGATATTATGTTTTAATTTATATTTAAGGATTAAGTTATGAATTTAAAATCCATTACAACTCTTCTTCTTTTAACTTCTATAGTACTTCTTGCACAAACAGGATATGCAAGTTGGTATGGAAATAAATATCAAGGCAAATTAACAGCTTCTGGAGAACCATTTAATATGTATGACTATACAGCTGCGAATAGAACTTTTCCACTAGGTACTATAGTTAAAGTGACCAATTTAAAAAACAATAAGTCTGTTAAAGTTCGCATTAATGATAGAGGACCAACTAAAAAGAGTCGAATTATTGATTTGTCGTATCAGGCAGCAAAAGATATTGGACTTCTTGAAGATGGTGTTGCAACGGTTAAAGTAGAACCTCTTTCAAAATCAACAAAAATAAATACTCCTAAGAGAAGAGATAACTCATATTTAAAAGGTAAAAAATCTAATAATCATTATTTTCATAGTAAATTAGCTAAAAATAGTAGCTCTATTAAAATACAAATTGGTGCTTTTAGCAGTAGAGAAAATGCAAAGAGTTTTATAGAGTCACAAAGAGATAGTGGTTATAGTATGAAAATAATAGAGGTAAGAAAATCTGGAAAGAAACTATATAAGGTAGTTATTGTATGTAACTCTTCTAGTATTGCAAGTCGTATTATAAAATCTAAACGTTATTTAGGAGCTTTTATTTTAAGATAGTAGTAAAGTAGGTCTATTTAATCTCTTCTATCTCATCACTATTGTCAAGTAAGTGGCAAAACTTTAAACCGTGTAAAAAGATTGCCCATGATATATAAATCCATAAAAAGAAGAATAGAAGAGTACTTAGGCTTCCATAGATGCTCATATATGTCTTATTGTGTACTACATAAAAGATAAAACCACTCTTTGCTATATACCAAACTAATGAGGCTATAAATGAGCTAATTCCAGCTGATTTAACTGAAACATGTGTGTTAGCAGATATTTTATAAGTCAAAAAAAATAGGGACCAAATAATAAAAAATGGTAAAATCTGCAATAGATGTATGCCATCGGTTAGTTCATGTCTGTCTAGTCGAATCTGTAGTTGTGTAGATAGATAAAAAGAGAGAACTAACATAACAGGAGTAAGTGTAACAAGTGTCCAATAGAGACTTATAGATGACCAAAAACTACGACGTTTGCACTCAAAAATATCGTTAATAATGTAGTCATAGTTTTTAAAAAACATCATAGAAGCAAAGAGAACATATATAACTCCCATCATTCCTAGTTTTCCTGAGTTTGCTACAAATGTATTGATATAAGTTAGAACCTCTTCGGAGTTTGTAGGCATAAGATTTTCAAAAAGAAGTGCTTGTATGGCTCTGTAGACATCATCGAAAATAGGAAGATTAGTAAAGATAGAGAGAATAATAACTAAAAGAGGGATAATAGAAAAAAGTGTATAGTAACTCAAACTTGCTGAGTAGTAAGAGAGTTTATCTGAAAAGAGTTCAGATAGAAAATCTCTTATAAAGATATAGTACTCTTTTATGAGTTTTCTAATTTTTATCGGTTTTTTCATTGGGTTTCCCTTTGTAGGGTGCAGTCCCTGACTACACCGTCAAAATAATTTAAATTTCTTATCTACTTAAAAATACGGTGTAGTCTAGGACTACACCCTACAGGTGGATTATAATCCCATTTTCCCAGGGTTCAAAATATTGTTAGGGTCAAATGCCTTTTTAATATCTCTAAAGAGTTGAAGCTCCTGTTCATTGAATGCAATGTTCATAAATGGAGCTTTAGAAGTTCCAATGCCATGCTCTCCACTTAGTGTTCCTCCCATATCAACAACTAGCTGGAAAATCTCTTCAATACACTTATGACCTTCATCTAGTTGGCTAATGTCTATCATAACATTAACGTGAATATTTCCATCTCCTGCATGTCCAAAACATGGGATTTTGAAGTTATATTTTTCACCAATAGCATAGATTTTCTCTAACGCTTTAGGTAGCATAGAACGAGGTACAGAGATGTCTTCATTGAGCTTTTTATTTCCAAAGATAGTAATAGATTGAGAGGCATTTCGTCGTGCATACCACAACTCCTTCGCTTCGGCTTCATCTTTGGCAATTCTAAACTCAACAGCACCATTAGCTTTAAATGACTCCTCTAGGGTTTTTAGTTGAAACTCTACCTCCTCTGGAACGTTTCCATCTACATCTCCTACTAAAACACCACCTGCATCTTTTGGTAAGTTAACTCCAAGCTTCTCAATAAGAGCCTCAATAACCAATTTATCTAAAAACTCCATAGCAACAGGGTTTGCTCCTGCTGAGAGTGATTTAAATACAGCATTCATAGCGTTATCAACACTAGGGAAGATTCCCATATAGGTCTTTTTAAACTTTGGTTTAGGGATAAGTTTTAGAGTAAGCTCTGTAAGAACTGCAAGAGTTCCTTCAGAGGCTATTAAAATACCTGCTACGTTATAACCTGCTACATCTTTAATGGTTCTCTTTCCTGCTCTAATAATATCACCATTGGTTCTTACAGCTCTAAGTGCCATAACGTAGTCTTTTGTAAGCCCATATTTTGCTGCACGCATTCCACCAGCATTTTCACTTACATTTCCACCAAGAGTAGAGTACTCTTCACTAGCAGGGTCAGGTGGATAGAAGAGTCCAAGAGCTTCAACATGTTTTTGTAAATCCATATTGACAACCCCTGGTTGTACAACGGCTACCATATTTTGGGTATCTATCTCTAAAATTTTGTTCATATGCTTTTCCATAGCAAGAATTATTCCACCATTAGCAGGTAAAGCTCCACCTGTAAATCCAGACCCTGCTCCACGAGCAGTAATAACAATATGGTTGTCATTACAGTATTTTAAGATTTTAGATACGTCCTCTTCATCTCTAGGAAAAACAACAGCATCTGGCTCAAAACGAGTACGAGTTGCATCGTAACTATATGCTATCATGTGAGCTTTATCGTCATAGATATTCTCTTTTCCAACAATATCTGTTAAAGCTTTAAAATGTTTTTTATCTATCATCTATTTTATTCCTGCTACCGATTGAAAATAAGGGGTATATTTTTTTTCTGAAAAACCAAATACAGAGGTATCCATCTGTCCAAAACGAGCATAGAAAGGAGACATCGCATTTGATTGATTTACTTGCATAGGTATAGCACCTAAAAACTGTTCTGAAATTGGGTCTAAGATAAGTAGTCGATTTTGTGTTACAATTAAAACTAACCCTACCTGATTAAGTTGTGCAAATTTTTTAAGACTTTTTAGTGTAAGGTGAGTATCTCCCTCTTTCATAAATTCTACAGCATAGCTGTCAGGGTGTATCCATGTCTTTTTATAGGTAGTTGTAACTTGTCTGTAAACATCTCTATTTGGAGCAATTACCAAAGCATTACTATAAAAGTTACCAAAGATAATCTTATCACCACTCTTTGCTTCTGTCTGTATATTTGGAATATTCTTATGAGGTATTGCTTCATAAGCTAAAAGTGAAGCATGACCTCCTCCTTGAGAGACACTTGCATGAGTAATAGCCGACAGACCATTACCATAGTTGTGAATAACAATACCACTCATACCTTTAGGAACATTGTTAGAGAGTTGAACTTGACCATTTGAACTTATAGCTGAAATGGTCGTTGATATGCTACTTGGAAGAGCATTGGCAAAAAGGGTATAACTTAGTGCCAAGAAAATAAATAAAATTTTTTGCATGTTTTTCCTTCAAACTTAGATTTTAAAATCTAATAAATGGATTATACCCCATGTAGCCTTAACATCTTTGAGAAGAGAATTAAGAGTAGAAGAGACCTCCATGTTTGCCTCATAATTTGTATTTTTTTAAATTCCTTCCTCTAGGAGCATAAGCATACCAGATTTATCTTGACCATTAATTATTAACTTTTTAGGTTTATAGTTAGCATTAAAGTCATAACTACTGTTATTATCTTGTAACATACCTGTCATCATTGCTATAGTTAGTTGACTTTGAAGCTCTTTAGGAAGTTTATTAACTAGAGACTTTTCTAACTTAACATCAATATTAAATGTAATCCAGTTTAGTAGTTCTTGTTGAAGTTTAGTAGCTAACTTCTCTATGGTTTTTGGTAGTTGTTCATCTCCAATATATTTAATATTAAGTAGTGCTTTAGCTTCTCCATTATTAAGGTTAGCATTTAGGTTAAAGGTTGTTTTATCTTTAACTAAAAAATCAGAAAGAAGCATAGCCATCTTGTTTTGACTTTCTGTTTGCAGATTCTGTAACTCTTCAAAAACTTTTATTTGCTCTTTTTCATCTTTAGATAGAGATATTTTTTTTAGTATTGTCTCTTGCTTTTTTTGTATCTCTTTTATAGTATCCTGAAATGCTAACCAAGCCTCCATCTTAGTTCCATTTAACCCATAGTTTAGTGAAATAGTTTTAACAAAGTTAATTTCAGGTGGTAGTTTTGTATCTCCTATATCTAAATTTAATTTAAAGTTGCTATCTATTAGTTTACTACTGTTTTGTGTTATATCCATTACAACTTTAACTTTAGCATTTTTTACATTTTTATTTTTATGGTGTTTGTCATTAACTGTAAAGTTCTCCACACCCATATCAAAGCTACCTAAATAAAAACCATTGTCAAAAACTTTTGTAATGTCTCCATTTAGAGTTATATTTTCAAGTTTTATCTCAGTTTTGTTATCTATCTCTCCATAAATACTCTTTGTAAACATATTTACTGTTCCAGCAAAAGTATCTCCATTCATCTTACCATCAATCTCTAAAGGAGAGATTGTCAACTTTGTTTTGTTCTCTTCAGCAACTATCTGATTACTCTTAGCCTTATAATCTATATTGTTTTGAAAATCAATTAGCATAGTAGTATCAAGAATAATATCATCTTTAACCACTTTTTTAAACTCATCTTTATTAACTAAAAGTTCACTTAGATTTATTTTTGAATGAATACGACTTGCCCCTACAGATAGACCATTTTTTAAGAGTATAGGACCGTTTTCAATCTCATAATCCATTTCTATAGGAAGCTTTAAGACATTTCCTATCTCTTTCTTTATATTAGGGTCAATAAAATCTACAGATAGTTTTGCATGAGAGGCTAAAAAGCCTTTATCAAAAGAGAGTAGTGACATCTTCATACCATTATTTGCATAGATTTTATTACTATTTTTCACATAGTTGTTAAGATATTTTTCAGTATTTTCACTAATATATGCAGTAGTTCCTACCCATAGAGCAGAAGCAACCACAACAGAAGCTAATATTTTCTTTTTCATAGACTCTAATCCTTAAATTTTTATTAGCAAGATTATACTCTTTTAAGATGAAGATTAAAGGTTTTAACGGTCTAATTTAAGATAAAATAAAAATATATTTTTTACTAAAGGATTAGCTATTAAACCTATATCTCAAACCAGACTTATTGTTTTGGTATCACTATTTTTTATATTTTTTGACAACTACTCTTTTTATAAAAATGTTTTAGAAATCTATCCTTTTGAGGGAATGAATACTCTATATCTTATCTCATTAAGCGTTGTTATTGCTGTTCTTAATATTTTTCTTTTTACACTTATATCTTCAAAATATACACTAAAACCTATACTTATCATAGTACTTATCATCTCTGCCTTTACTAGTTACTTTATGGATACTTACCATGTTATTATAGATAAACTTATGATTCAAAATAGCCTACAGACTAACTTAAATGAGTCTTTAGACTTACTCTCTTTTAAACTACTTTTATATGTTATATTTCTAGGAGTTCTTCCTGCCTATTTAGTCTATAAAGTCAAGCTTAAATCTATCTCTTTTAAAGAGGCTATATTAACTAAAGCCAAAGTTCTTTTAGGTTCTCTACTTATTATAGTCCTTATGCTTCTTAGTTTCTCTAAGTTCTATACATCATTTCTTAGAGAGCATAAGCCTCTACGCTTCCGTGTTAACCCAACTTATTGGATTTACTCTATTGGAGACTATATAGCTCTTGTAACAAATAGTGGAAAAGTTGAGTTTAAACAACTTGGTTTAGATGCTAAAATATCACCACCAAATAAGCCTCATAAGCTAGTTATTATGGTGGTAGGAGAGGCAACGAGAGCTGACCACTTTTCACTAAATGGTTATAAAAGAGAGACCAATCCACTACTTAAAAAAGAGAATATCATTAACTTTAAAGAGTTCTACTCATGTGGAACTTCTACTGCTGTCTCTGTTCCTTGTATGTTTTCTATTTATGATCGAAATGACTACAGTTATAAAAAAGGTAGAGCAACAGAAAATGTACTAGATGTTATTAAACATACAAAGCAAGTGGCTATTTTGTGGAGAGATAACAACTCTGACTCAAAAGGGGTAGCTCTGCGTGTTCCTTTTGAAGATTTTAAAAATAGAGAAAAAAACAGACTTTGTGATGATGTAGAGTGTAGAGACGAAGGAATGCTAATAGGTTTAGATAAATATATAGAACAACATAAAAATCAAGATATTTTAATTGTCCTACACCAAATGGGAAATCATGGACCAGCGTACTATAAGCGTTATCCAAAAGATTTTGAAAAGTTTACTCCTGTTTGTAAAACTAACCAACTAGAGAATTGTACTCAAGAGAGCATTGCTAATGCCTATGACAATGCTCTCTTATATAGCGATTACTTCCTCTCAAAAGTTATTGAACTATTAAAAAATTACCAAAATAAGTACGATACTACCATGTTCTACATAGCCGACCACGGTGAGAGTCTTGGAGAAAATGGACTCTACTTGCATGGTCTACCATACTTTATGGCTCCAGATGCTCAAACTCATGTTGCCTCTTTTATGTGGTTTGGCAAGAACAATCAACATAAGGTAGATGAAGAGAAAACTTATTCTCAAGACAATCTTTTTCATACACTCTTAGGATTGTTTAATATTAAGAGCAAGGTTTATGATAAAAGTATGGATATTTTGAGATAGTAGTTAAATATTTTAACTACTTTTCTCCTCCATACAATTCAATATAAACTTTAGATATAGCAATTAAAAAAGAGGTAAGTGCAGGTCCTAAAATCATTCCCCAAAAGCCAAAAGAGCTCATTCCTGCTACAATAGAGAAAAATATAATAAGTTCATTAATATGAACAGAGCTATGTAAAATATCATCTTTAATATATCTAATAATAACAGGTTTAATAAATGTATCAGCAATTATAGAAATAATAATAATGGAGTAAAGAGCAATAATAATAGCAGAGTTTGAATTTAATGTTGTCCACGCATATAGAGAAACAGGCATCCAGACAACAGCTCCACCAACAAAAGGAATAAGTGAAGCAAAACCATAAATAGTTCCTAAAAGAAGCCCATTAAATCCAAAAAATGAGATAACAATACCAAAGAGCATTCCTTCAAATATAGCAGTAACAATAATAGAATAAAAAACAATCTCCATAGTAGAAGAAATCTCTTTTATAATTTGGTTTCTTTTGTTGTCTTTTATTGGTAAAAAAGATGCAATAAGTGAAAAAAGCTTATCTGCATAACGATTAAGAATATAGTAAAATACAATAACAAAGAAGACATTTTTTATAAAATCAATCCCTTGTGTTCCTGCCTTTGTAATCGTAATAGTAGAGGATTTTATTGTCTCTAAAATTTGTTGATTGTCTAAGTTGTCTTTTGTCCAATTACCTAAAAGTGGTATCTCTTCAGTTAAAGAGATAATTTTAGAAGTTATCTGTTTAACAATATCTAAATCCATAGTTGCTAAAGCATGTACCCCAATAGTCATAATATAGATAATAGGTACAAAGAGAATTATAAAAAGTAAAAAACTTAATATGATTGATGAGATATTTTCTGAATGAATATAGTTTGTAATTTTTAGGTGAACATTGGCTGTTGCCATGGTTAAGAGGAGTGCTACAACCATAGAGAGTAAAAATGGTTGATATATGGCATAAGCTCCTGCTAATGCAAGAGCAAATAGAATAGCAATAATATAGTCACTTTTGTTTATCATGTTATTTTATTCTCCTAATGGACTAAGTCGAAAGTATTCATAGGATTTTTGTGTAGCAATTCGTCCACGAGCTGTACGTTCAATATATCCGTTAGCTAAAAGATATGGTTCAAGAACATCTTCAATAGTCCCCTCATCTTCACTAAGAGCAGCAGCAATAGTACTTAGACCCATTGGACGACCTTTTGCACTAATGAGTAGCTCTAGTAGTCGAATATCCTCTTCATCAAAGCCCAACTCATTTACCCCTAGTTGATTTAGAGCATATTGAGTTGTCTTAAGAAGAATCTTCTCTTCATTGGCAACTTCAGAGAAGTCACGAACACGTCGCAAGAGTCTAAGTGCTAGTCGTGGTGTGCCACGACTACGTTTTGCAATCTCATGAGCTGCGTCATCATTTGTTACTTTATTTAGCTTAATAGAAGCTAAACGAACAATTTGGGCTAACTCATCAGCTGTATAAAACTGCATACGAAAGTGCATACCAAAACGTTCTCTAAGAGGGTGTGACAACATTCCTGCACGAGTAGTAGCCCCAATAAGTGTAAAGCGTGGCAAGTCAATCTTAACAGTTTGAGCAGCAGGACCAGAACCAATTATAATGTCTAGTCTAAAGTCCTCCATGGCTGAGTAGAGTATCTCTTCAATAGCAGGTGACATTCTGTGAATCTCATCTATAAATAATATGTCTCCCTCTTCAATATTGGTTAAAATAGCTGCCAAATCACCAGACTTTTCAATCATAGGTGCAGCTGTAGTTTTGATTTGAGCATTCATCTGGGTAGCAATGATATTTGCAATAGTTGTCTTACCAAGCCCAGGAGGTCCAAAAAAGAGTATGTGGTCAAGTGCCTCTTCTCTTTTTTTAGAGGCTTCAATAAATACTTTTAAATTCTTTTTAATCTGCTCTTGACCAATATATTCGTCCCAAGAAGAGGGACGTAGGGAGACCTCTTCTATATACTCATTGTCAAATCTTTCAATATTTACAACTCTTTCCATATCTCTCTTTTATATATTATTTAACGGTGTATAGGATTCTATTTTTAATAGGTGTACTCTTGACTAGGAAACTCTCTATTTTTCACTTCACTTGTATATTTCTCTAAATTCTCACGAACTAACTCTGCACCATTACAATAGCGTTTTACAAATTTAGGTTTAAACTCCTCAAAAAAGCCAAACATATCAGACCAAACCAATACCTGTCCATCACAATCAAGCCCAGCACCAATCCCTATGGTAGGAATGGTAATCGCATCGGTAATGGCTTTTGCAGCTTCACTCTTAACCCCTTCAACCACAATAGCAAAAGCACCAGCAGCCTCAAGTGCTTTGGCATCTTCAACAAGCAAATCAATGTCTGTTTTGTCTTTTCCTCTAACTTTGTAACCACCATCTGCACGGACAAATTGAGGCATAAGCCCAATATGCCCCAAAACAGCAATAGAGTTTTCAGTAAGTGCTTTAACAATATTGGCTCTCTCTTTTCCCCCCTCAATCTTTACAGCTTGTGCATTGGTCTCTTGGTAGGCACGAGTAGCATTTCTAACAGCTTCACTCTTAGAGGTATAAGAGCCAAAAGGCATATCTAAAACAATAAGTGGCAAAGATGCCCCATTGCAGACAGCTTGTGTATGGTAAATCATCTGGTCCATGGTAGCAGAAAGAGTATCATCTTTTCCTAGAAAACTCATGTTTAGGCTATCACCCACTAATATCATGTCAACATTCCCATCAAAAAGTTTAGCAAATAGGGCATCGTAGGCTGTTACCATAGTAATAGGCTCAACCCCTTTCATCTTTGCAATGGTGCTTAAAGTTACTTTTTTTGCAACTTTTTCGGTATGAATACTCATTGTTTGTACCTTACTTAATTATTGAAGTGATTTTATCTAAAAAATGTATAATACCAATAATATTTTAAAAAAAGAGTCCGAATTGAAAAAATTAGTTGCATACATTACTACAGGTTACCCCTCTTTAGATTTCACAGTTGACATGGCATTAGCACTAGCAGATGCAGGTGTAGATACTTTAGAGCTTGGTATGCCATTTTCTGACCCTGTTGCCGATGGTCCAGTTATTGAAAAAGCAAACCTCAAAGCCTTACATGGTGGATTTAAGCTTGAACATCTCTTTGAAGCTTCAAAAGAGATTGCCCCTAAGATAGATACACTATGGATGGGTTACTTTAACCCCTTTTACCACAAAGGTATGGAGTTTTTTATAGACCAAGCAAAGCTAAGTGGAGTAAATGGATTTATTATTCCAGATTTACCTTTTGAAGAGGCACAACCCTATCAGACTATGATGAGAGAGGCAGATTTAGCTCTTATTGACTTTATTGCTCCAACCGATTCAAAAGAGAGAATTCAAAAGATTGTACCCAACTCTCAAAAATTTATCTACCTAGTAGCCTATGCAGGAATTACAGGTGCTAGAAAGAGTGAAGATTTACAAACTGTTATTACTAATATTAAAGAGTATACCAAGACACCTGTTTATGTAGGCTTTGGTGTTGACCAAAATACAGCAAAAGAGAAAGCCAAAGGGGTTGATGGAGTCATTGTAGGTTCAGCTTTTGTCAAGGTTCTTTTAGATGAAACTCTTAATAACTCTCAAAAAATCACAAAAATAGCCAATTTAGCCCAAGAAATTAAAGAAAAAATTAATGAATATTAAAAAAATAGGTTATAATATTAATGTAAAATTTTAAATTTAGAATAAGGAATGAAGATGAATCAAAGAACAGCTTTAGAAGAATTAGATATTAAAATTACATTATTATTAGAGAGATATGAAGCACTTAAAGAGGAGAATCGTAAACTAGAAGAGGCTATTACTATAAATCGTGAGACAGAAGCCGAGCTTCGTAAAGAGATTTTAAAACTCCGTGAAGAGGAGGAGTTAAAAGAGTTAGAGATTGAAGATATTGCTAAGAAAATTAGCCAAGCTCTTGAAGAAAATAGAGAGTTTCAGCAAATCTCAGCCTAACCTTGACATAAAAAGAGCTTTATGTTATAATATATGTTCCCCTGTAGTAATTCACTTAGAATTACTACCTAAATATGGGGGCGACTTGGTTTCGACTGGAATAGTCGGGGCTATGTGCATGTCGGACTGAGCAACTCCGTTATACGGCTCATCGCAATAACTGCAAACAATACAGATTACCGTCCAGCTCTCGCAGTAGCGTAGAGTTTAACTAACTTTTGGACTGCCCTGCTAGTGAGTGTCATCTTAGCTAGATTTTGGGTATCACAATCTGATGACTATATCTTTTAGAAGCCATGCTAAAAGATGAACTCTTGGCTGGTCTTGTGTAGCTTTGGGTGTTGTGCGAAGCAAGATGAGAAAAATCGACACCGACTAAACATGTAGAGTCATAGTTCTAGCTATTTTAGGACTGGGGTTCAATTCCCCACGCCTCCACCATATAACAATCTAACTACCTCTAACCTCATCTATCAAACCTTTTCAAAAGCCTAAGTTTAACTGTTCTGTTAGTCTAATAC
>JALWMP010000078.1 GCA_026996165.1 Campylobacteraceae bacterium | reverse complement strand
TAAAGTTGTTTTCATCTCCATTACCACGCTTAGCTACAGCAGAAAAAAGCTCTGATGGTTTCAGAAAATACCCCAACTGCTCAATGGAGTCCTCTTTTATAGCTTCAAGATACTCTTGCCCCTCTTCTGAGTTTTCATCAATATCCACATACCTCATGCCGTCCTCTTCTAAAATATAGTCAGCATGGTCTTGCATCTTTTCTGAGAGGTATTTGTAGAAGATAAACCCTAAAATATAGTCTCGAAACTCATCTGCATCCATCTTGCCACGCAAGGTATTTGCAATGTTCCATAGCTGTTGCTCTAGCTGTTTTTTCTCGTTTTCACCCATATAGATATGCCTTATTTTTTGATTTTGTATTATATCGTAACTAATTGCGAGGCTGAAGCCTTCGATTCCGTATATGCAATGTTTGTTTTTCGGAATCGGCGTGTTTACACCCGAATTATAAATTGGTCAAAATAATAACCCCTCATCAGCAAAACTATAAAACCCATCTTTAGCCAAAATAACATGGTCAAGCAACTCAATGCCCACCAGTTTAGCAACCTCTTCAAGCCGTTGGGTAATGCCAATATCTGCCCTACTCGCACTCAATGTTCCACTTGGGTGGTTGTGGGCGATAATAATTCCAGCAGCTCGGTCAGCAATGGCATCTGCAAAAACCTCTCTTGGGTGTACTAAGCTTTGGTTGAGCGTACCTATAAAAACTGTTCGTGTGTTAATAATGTGTGACGCACCATCAAGAGTAATGACCAAAAAATACTCTTGCTGTTTAGTTGAAAATGCTTTTAACTCATCGTAGACATCTTGGGCAGAGGTTATTTTTCGATTTGACTGAGAGGTGTAGCGTTTTGCAAGTTCTAACGAAGCGATAATCTGTGAAGCTTTAGCCACACCTAAACCATGAATATTTAAGAGTTTCTCTAAAGATAAATCTGCAAAAGAGTCATCTAACAGAGCAACTATCTCACGTGAAAGTTTACGGACATCTTTACCTTTTATGCCAGAGCCAATAAGCACAGAGAGAAGCTCATCATTTTTAAGAGCTTGAACACCCTTTTTTACTAACTTCTCTCTTGGCTTGTCATCTTTGTGGAGTTCTTTTATTGTTTTCATATTAACATTATAAAACATATTTTTAAAAGAAGATAGCAATATGTCAAATTGTCATATAATTATCGACTTTTAGGACAGACCATATAACCATTTGGTAGTATTTTACAGCCATCATTATATACATATCGTTGAAGTTTTGTTGTTTTTTGAACATGAACTGTATTTGATAACTGAGAAGAACTTGAAGCACAACTATTACATAGAAAAGAGATAAGAAAAACCAAAGAAGCCTTAAACATAATAAACCTTTTTTTTACTTTAAAATATATTTTTTTACAATACTTTTTTAAATATTGTAAAAAAGTAAACGGATTTTATAGCTTAAAAGTAAATATTATGTGGAAAAAGAAGAGCATAAATTAAATTTTAAAAAAATATCTAAATATATTAAATAAAAAACAATAAATAATATAATAGATATAAAAAGGTTATAAAAAATTATAACCTTTTTATTTAAAAGCAATACTCATAAGCTCTTCACCCTCTCTAATAGTTCTAATTTTATCACTACTAATAACTATATCCTTTTTGTGGTTAACTACAATAGGTGTAACAATAGGTTTTCCTTTAGATTCAATAAAAGCTAAATCAGCAGATATAATTGGTTTACCAACTGAGACTTTGTCACCCTCTTTGGCAAGAGCTTTAAACCCTTCTCCATTAAGTTCAACTGTATCAAGCCCAATATGTACCATTACCTCTAAACCATTCTTTGTTCTAATTGAAAAAGCATGATTAGTTGAAAAAATTTTACTAACAACTCCTGAAATAGGTGCTACAAAAGTATTTGAGTGAGGCATAATTGCCATACCATCTCCTGCTAATTTAGCAGAAAAAACTTCATCAGGTACATCTTCTAATTTTACAATATTACCATCTACTGGAGAAAAGAGTATCTGCTTTTTTGGTTTAAATAATCTAAACATTTTACTTCCTTATTTTTGAGATTTTAACCATGTGCTTAATGCTTCAATTTGCTCTTTAGTTCTAACACTACTTGTTCCACCCTCTGATTGACGAGCATTCATAGAGGCACTATTGTCTAAAAGTTCCACTACACCCTCTGTAATTCGTTCATCTATACTTTTTAAGTCATCGAAACTTAACTCAGAGATGTCTAATCCCTTATCTTCAGCCAGATTTACAACATTTCCTGTAATATGATAAGCATCACGAAATGGAATCCCTATCTCTTTTACTAAATAGTCGGCAAGGTCGGTAGCACAGAGATGACCTATCATACATGCTCTGTTCATATTTTCTACATTAACCGTCATCTCACCTATCATCTCATTTAGAACTTCTAGTGAGAGTAGTGCTGTTTTTACAGAGTCAAAAACTCCCTCTTTATCCTCTTGCATATCTTTGTTATAAGCAAGTGGTAACCCTTTCATTACCGTTAAGAGTGCAACTAAATTTCCATTGACCCGTCCCGTCTTTCCACGCAGAAGTTCTGGAATATCTGGGTTCTTTTTTTGAGGCATAATAGAGCTACCTGTTGCATGTTTATCTGAGAGTTGTACAAATTTAAACTCAGAAGCAGACCATAAAATAAGCTCTTCACTTAGACGACTTATGTGCATCATCATAGTTGAGATATTAAATAGAATTTCTAATGCAAAGTCACGGTCACTTACTGTATCAAGACAATTTAGTGTTGGTTCTTTAAATCCAAGTCTTTGAGCTGTTGTTTTACGGTTAATAGGGTGAGGAGTTCCTGCTAAAGCTGCACAACCAATAGGAGAGTAATTATTTCTTTCATAAGAACTTATAAAACGCTCATAATCACGCTTAAACATTGAAGCATATGCCATCATGTGATAGCCAAAGTTTATGGGTTGAGCATGTTGTAAGTGGGTCATTCCTGGAAGCAATGTTTCTGTATTTGCCTTGGCGACTCTTAAAAAAGTTTCTATATTTTGTAAAATTAGATTTGCAATTTTCTGTGTATTTTTTTGAACATAGAGTCTAAAGTCTAATGCCACTTGGTCATTACGACTTCTTGCTGTATGTAGACGTTTACCTGCGTCTCCAATCTTTTGGGTAAGTCTACCCTCTATTGCCATATGTATATCTTCATCATCTCCATCAAGCAAGAACTCACCTGATTCTATCTCTTCATAAATCTCCACTAAACCCTTCTCTATTTGAGTATAGTCCTCTTTAGAGATAATTCCCTGCTCGGCTAACATATAAGCGTGAGCTCTTGAACCCTCAATATCTTCTCTATATAGTGCTTTATCAAAAGGTAATGAGTTGTTTAGTTCTTGTAATAATTTAGAACTTTTTTCTGTTATTCTAGCTGATGCAATCTTCTTTTCTGACACTGTAATATCCTAATATTATAATTAAAAGTATTGTATCGTATTTATAGTATAATTTTGAAAAAAGATATAAAAAATGAATAACAATATTAAACTAGAAGCCTCTTGGCTTAAACATTTAAAGAATGAGTTTTCAAAACCATATATGCAAAATCTTAAAGAGTTTTTACAAAGTGAAAAGGCACAGGGAAAAACTATACTACCAAAAGGCTCTCTTTGGTTCAATGCTCTTAACTCTACACCATTAGAAAAAGTAAAAGTAGTAATCTTAGGACAAGACCCCTACCCTACTATTGGTCATGCTCATGGTCTATGTTTTTCAGCCATGCCAGAGGTAAAACCTCTTCCAAAGTCACTTATAAATATCTACAAAGAGTTGCAAGATGATTTAGGTATTGACAACTTTCACACCCCATATCTACAACCATGGGCAGAGCAAGGTGTACTTCTTTTAAATGCTGTTTTAACTGTTGAGGCAGGAAAATCAAATAGTCATCAAGGTAGAGGTTGGGAGCAGTTTACTGACAAAATTATTGAAATAGTAAACAGAGAGTGTGACAATGTTGTATTTATATTATGGGGAAGTTATGCACAGAAAAAAGGAAATGCTATAGATACAACTAAACATATAATAATTAAGAGTCCACACCCTTCACCACTCTCTGCCTATAGAGGATTTTTTGGGAGTAGACCTTTTTCAAGGGCTAATAGTTTTCTTGTTTCAAAAGGTAAAGAAGCTATAAATTGGCAATTATAATATTGCTAATTTAAAATCAATAAATGAAAGATAGGAGTTATAATGAAAAATAAGGAATAAAAAAATAAAAAGAAAGAAACTCAAAGAGGCAGCGACCTACATTCCCAACTCAGACAGAGTAAGTATTATCGGCGATGGGAGGCTTGACTGCTAGGTTCGGAATGGAGCTAGGTATAACCCTCCCTCTAAGCCCACCTCTAAGAAAGG
>JALWMP010000077.1 GCA_026996165.1 Campylobacteraceae bacterium | reverse complement strand
ATGAGAAAGCTTATTTTAATGGCTTTCTCTATTTTTAAAAGTGAACAAAATTATCAATATTTAGTTGTTGAAAATTAGTTCTAAAAATATTGATTTCGTCAGCTTTTTTTAAGACGGAATCTACGGTCAAACCACCATAAAATAGCAAACATTAAACCAACTGTTTTACCTATGCTTTCATCAAATATAAACTCTTTTGCTCTCTCTATAGGTATCTCAACAACCTCTATTAGCTCATCATCTATACCACCACCTTGACTAACTCTCATGGACTCATCTATCTCAGCATAGTAGATAGTTTGGCTAACGCCAGATGTTCCAACAGAGCTTAAGACTTTGGTAATACGCTCTATTTTATTCAGAGGAACATTAAAACCACACTCCTCCTCTATCTCCTCTTTAGCTATCTGCTCTAACGATTTATCTTTGTCAATTAGCCCTGCACACATCTCTACTGTCATACCATCACTATTTCTATGGTAGACAGGTGGTCGAAACTGTTTGACTAAAACAAATGTTTTTCGCTCTGTATGGTAAAGTAAAATAGCTACAGAGTCATGAGACTCAACAATCTCCCAAGACTTCTTAATGCCATTTTGCTCATAAGTTGCTAAAGATGTTTTGACAAATTTTGCCTCATTTAAAGGCTCTAACGTAAAGTTTTTAATTATATTTTTCACTACCAACCTCTATTTTGATAATATGTTTTCATTTTAGGTAAAACGTATATTTCATTAACTGTATTCCATACATAAGATGGTAAATTTTCCTCTTCAATCTTCTTAATAATTTTAATATATTTTCTTTTTCTCTTTAAAAAGTATTGTTGGTCTCGTCCTGTTAATCCATTTGTAGTAAACTTTATAAGACGCATTGGGTTAATTGGTCGTCCATTTTTATAAAGTCCAAAATGTAAATGTGGTCCAGTACTACGTCCACTATTGCCTGTATATCCAATAATTTCCCCTTTTTTTACATATTGACCCACTTTAGCTTTTAGACGACTTTGATGTGCATAAAGGGTTAAGTAGTTATCTGCATGTTGTATCTTAATAACACGTCCATATCCATTCATCCACCCAGAGTAGACAACCTTTCCATCTGCTGCGGCTAAAATAGGTGTACCTCTTCTTGCCCTACAATCAATACCATGGTGAGCTTTCCATTTATGAAGTATAGGATGCCAACGTCTAGTTGTAAATGGAGATGTAATAATAAGATGATTAAGAGGTTTTCCCATATATTTCTCTATTAATGCTTTTCCATTCTCATTATAGTACTTTCCATCACTATATTTAAAAACATAATTTTTTTTACCATGTGACTCTAACATTGCTACTTTAATGTCTGGAACACCTAAGGGTTGTCCTAACCTCATTTTTTGGTCATAGACAATAACAATTTTATCATTTTTTTGTACCCCTCTAAAATTAACAGAGTGCTTTAGAACACGAGTAAATTCGTTAGCAAGTCGTCTATTTTTAAGTTTACTGATAATATCAGCATGGGGAGATTTGTCAATAGACAAAATTGCTATATGAGTATCTTTTTGATACTCTATAGGAATTATTTCAAGTTTATACCCTGTATGAGTTCTAAAGAGATGAGCTTGTAGCTCTTCACCAATAGGAATAAGTGATTGAAGTAAAACTCCATTAGAGGCAATAAGCTCATAATATTTATGTGCATATCCAATCTCAGAAATAAGTGATTGGTCATCTCTATCGAGAGTATCAATTATTTTTTTATCTATATGAAATTTTTGAAGATACTCTTCAAATGTTATATTTTTATCCCATCTACTACATTTTACTTTTGCAGCCAAGGCAAATATTGAAAGTGTTAAAAAGATTAACAATAGCCTCAGAAAATAACTCCTTTTCAAATATACTCCTATGTATCAATTATAATTATTATATCTTATGCTCTATAAAACCTCAAAGGTCTTTAAGAGTATTTAAGTAGAATTAATCTAGGAAACATCTTATACGTTGTTTTAGATGGATTATTATTTTAATATATTTATATAGAATTAACCTCTATTTACCTCTCTCATAGCTTCAAACCAATCTCTTGTAAAGTGCTTTTTAATATATTGTTCAGAGTGAGGTACAAAACAACCAGCACAATTTTGATGAATAGCACTATCTGAGATATATTGAGTTCCATCTTTTGAGTTAATGCCACAGGTAGAAAAGAGGGTTCTCTTTTCTACTTGTTTAAAACCCTCATCTTTAAATCTAAAGTTAGGACAAGCACAAAAATAGCAGTTTAACTCTTTGTTGTCATGGCACATTTTATTTTTAGCATAGAGAGGGCAGAAGTCAGGCTCATTTTTAACCATATTGCCAAATCTAAAGTACTCAATAAGCTCATCATCGCTTAAGTGAGCCAACTTCTCTATAATCTTTTTGTGTTTTTCACCATGCTCTTGAAACCATGAACCATAACTCATAAATTAACTCCTATTAGTAGTAAAATCTCAACTCCTTCTAGTGTTGCTCCTAATACATCTCCATTGACAAAGCCAATTTTAGACTTAATGGCAAAAGAGATAAATAGAGATAGAAGAAGTCCAATAAGGAGTAATATCATAAAGTTACTAACAAGTAGGTAGCCAATAGTAGAAAATATAACAAAAGAGCCAATTAGATAGGGAGATGTTAAAGACTCTTTTAGCATTGTTACAAAGCTAGAGTGAAACCTATGGACTCTAAAGAGTAGCAACAGCGAAAGCCTAGAGATAACTGCAATAGCAATAAACTCTATAAAGTAGCCTTGCATTAAAAGGTAGGCAATCCCAACAATTTTAAGAAGCATAAGAGAAGTACCATAAAGCACTCCCATCGCCCCAACTGTTGGCTCTTTAATAATCTCATAGGCATCTTTTCCTGAATGTTTAGCATATATGGCATCGGTTACGTCCATAATAGCTTCGGTATGCAAAAAACCATAGAGCATCATATAAGAAGTAGCAGAGATTAAAGCTCCAAACCAATTAAGAGAGCTTAAAAAGGAGAAGAGAATAACACTTAGTGTAGCTAAAACAAGCCCTACAAGAGGCAGAAAAAAGAGCATAGAGGCTAAAACTTCTTTTTGTGACAAATCATCACTCTCTTTAAAAGAGATAGGCAAAATAGAGAAGTATGAGAAGGAGAATTTAGCTCCTAAGTAGATGTTTTTTAGCATACTCTTAGTGCCTCTCTCAATACATCTAAGTCTTTTTTTGATTTAACTGCTATTCGTATATATTGTCTATTTAGTGGGTAGAAGTTAGCACAATTTCGTATAAGAATTTTAAATCTACTTAAACTCTTTTGGAGTTTATGGGCATCTATCTCTTTTAGCTTAACAAGTATAAAGTTGGCAGATGAGGGAAAAATCTCTTCTGTATATTTGAAGTTTTGAAATATGCTTATTAAAAACTCTCTATTTTCTATATTTGCTTTTTTTGACCTATCTTTAAAAGTTCTATCTTCTAAGGCTGATTGTAGGTAGTTGTTATCGAACTGGGAAATCTTCCAAAGAGGCTCTTTTGCTTTAATAACTTGAATATTTTTTGCACAAGAGAGTAAAGCCCCAATACGAATACCTGCACTTGCATAAAATTTTGTCATAGATTTTAAGATATAGAGTCTGTCATACTCTTTTAGATATTTTGTTACAGAGGAGTAGGGGGTAAAGTCTAAAAATGACTCATCTACTAAAATGGTACACTTCTGCTCTATCCAATGTTGCATAAGTCTTTCAATCTCATAAAATCTTCCATCAGGAGTAGAGGGGTTTACAAAGATAACCAAAGCATCTTTAGGAACTTTCTCATAGAGGTTCTCAAAACGGTTAATATAGTGAATTTTATAGCCATTGAGCTTTGCTGATTTCTCATACTCACCATAACAAGGAGCATAGAGAACACACTTCTTTAACCCAAGCTCTCTAAAAAGGGTATAGATGGCTGTTGTTGCTCCATTAAATAGTTCAAGTTGTGCTGTCTCTATGTTATAGAGTTGGGCAATAGCTTTTTCTAGTTTCTCATAGTTGGGGTAGGGTGAGATATTTAGAGTATTAAAATCAAGCTCAATATTGGGCTTTACAAAGTTAATATTTGAAGAGAGGTCAATCACCTCTCTTACCTCACACCCAATCTCTTTAGCAAAGGCTACAATGTTGCCACCATGTGGTTGTTGCATAGAGTACTCCTAGTAGTAAAATAAAAAGGTCAAAACGCTCTCTTAACTTTAGAGCTAAACGAATGTCTTTAGATGTAATCTCTTCTCTTCCATCTCCAAAAAAGGCTTTCTTTTTTAGCTTTCCAAAGTAGACCGTATCTCCTCCAAGCTTAACTCCAATAGCAAGAGCCATTGCTGAGATAGGAAGACCTGCATTTGGGCTGTCGTGCTTTTTCCCATAACTGTAAAAGTGAAGTAGTGATTTTTTACTAAACATCAACAGCCCAATAAGCAAAGCTGTAATCCTAGCAGGAATATAGTTTGCCACATCATCAA
>JALWMP010000076.1 GCA_026996165.1 Campylobacteraceae bacterium | reverse complement strand
ATGGTGGCTTTGAACTATTTGAGCTATTCATTCCTAACTTCTCCTCTAGCTCTTTTATTCTTGCCTCTAGTCTCTCTACCATCAAAATTATTTTTGTTGCTGCTTCTGGGTTGTTTCTACAAAACTCTATTGCTTCTTGCTCTGTCATCTTATTCGTATTTTACCATATTTTTTTTTGGTTCTGAATGGTTACGTGTATTCTAAACTTTTTAACTCCTGCAAAGTTTCATTTTTCATAAGTGGTAAAATATTTTGACCAGAGAGCAAAATACCATAGCGTATGTACTGCCTAAATAAAATGCTACTATTACTATTAATATGTTTTTTGTATCCATGTATTGGATTACAATATTTAGAAATATCTAAAAAAGCATTATGCAATGCCTCTTTTATGTGACAAATAATTTTATACTCATAAATTTCTCCATCAAATAATAGTAACAAATCTATATCACTTGTTCTATTTGGATTTCCTTTTGCATAAGAGCCAAAGAGATAACAACTAATATCTGGATAATTTTCTAAAATACTCTTGCATACATCTTTTATGACTTGCAATGAAACAACATCGCTAACTAAAAGAGTTTTATCATTTACAAACATTTTCTATAACTAATCCTCAAAAATATTCCCAAAACAAAACTCTATTTGACACCCATCAAACTCAAATATAAAATTTTCATTAGTAAACTCACCTTTGAGCTTATAGAAGCCATTTTCAAGCCTATAAACCTCTGCAAAATTTCCCTTTGGCTCTACCATAACATAATACTCTACACCCTCTTCTTGATAAAGGTGATATTTTCTGCCTCTATCTACCCTTTTTGTAGATGGAGATAGAACCTCAAATATAATTTTAGGGGTAACTTTAATAAAATCTGTTTTAAATTCACTACACACGACACTATTGTCAGGACAGACTACAGTATCATCAGATACTATCCAATCTACAGCAAGAGCTGATTTACAATTTTTACATTTTTTTAGTCGAGATTTTAACTCTGTATGAATATTGCCACTAATATCTTGATGTTCAAATATTGGAGATGGTGCCATAGCGTACGCAATACCATCTATTAACTCCCAATTGCCTTCCCATATCTTATAGTCATCATAGGTATAGTGTGGTAAATCGTCTCTTAATGCACCCATATTAAGCTCCTATTAAATTTTTAAAATATTATACAACTTTTTATCTTCTATATCTCTATGGTAAATTAAGTTTAATAACTAAGTAAGCTATAAATAACTTAAACTGCTACTTGAACAAAATTTTTCTCTCAATTCTCTTCTATAATCTTTGATTTGGGAGAGTGAGGTTTACAAGAGTTAAGAGTTTTATAAATAAGAGGTCAAATCATAAATAGACCCCACGCCCACAAAGCAAAGTATAGTCACAATATTGACAGAGTGAAACATCATCACAACGGTGAGCTACTACCTCTTTGGTAGCTTTTAGCTCATCTATAATCTCATATAGAAGCTCTGTCTTCTCTTCAAGGGCTGTAATCTCTGTAGTTTTTCCATTAAATATCTCAATAAAACCAAATTTTAAATCTTTAAATTTATCTTTTAGAAGTTCAGAGTAGATACTCATCTGAAAATCGGTGAGCTTCTCTAGGTTTTTAGTTCGGTTTGCCTCAGCAACAGAGCCACTCTTGTAGTCAAGAACAAATGTTCCTGTACTATCTTGGTCTATTCTGTCAACCACACCTTTAAAATTAATACCACTGATGGAACCAATAATGTACTTTTCACGCTCTACTACCCTCCACCCTGCTTTAAAATGCTCAATCTGTGCCTCTATAAATGAGGTTAACTTCTCTTTCCAAAGTAATTTAGAGTAAGCAATTTTAGAAGAAGTTGTCTCTAGTAGCTCATCTAAAAGTCTGTCGATTTGGCTCTTCATCTCCTCTTTGCTCTCAAAGTGGGTTCTGTTTTTAAATAGATGCTCTAAGAGTTTATGTAAAAAACGCCCCTCATTTATCTCCTCTTGCTCTTTTGCCTTTAGATTTAGAACATAGCTGTAGTAGTATTTTCGTTTACAAGTCAAATAGGTATCTAGCCTTGTTGCTGACCAACTAATGGCTGAGGCATTAAAGTATCTCATAACAGGGTCGCTCTCCTCTACAACTTGGTTTGGCTCATTGTATAGTAGCTCTAGGTTAGCTTCGACATCTTTACCTAAACTTAGCCCTAACTCATAGAGGTATGAAGCAGGGGCTTTGTTTTCACTTTTTGAGTAGATAATAGTTGCCATCTTAGACTGCTCTAAAATGCGTTTATAGAGCTGTTTCTGTAGTGCTTCACGGTCATTTTTTGTAGGAAGATTAGCAAACTTGCGTAGTGAGGAGTTTAAGAAGTTATCTTTTGCAGGAATGCTTGGAACAATGCCATCATTAAAGTCAACCACTACAACACCATCAAAACTTACTCCCCTAGTCTCTAAAGCTCCCATAACTGTTACCTTTCCACCATGCACATCATCAAGCTGTATCTTAGATAGCCTCTTTAACCACAAAAATAGCCACGACTTAGGGGTCATAAGCTCTTTAGAGAATACCAAGCTAAACTCTGCCATATTCTCTAAAACTACCTCTTTTAATCTCTCCTCTTGGAGATGTTTAAGAAGTGCAAAGAAGCTATCTAAATTTATCTTCTCTTTTAGATTAACCTTGTTTACCTCCTCTACTGCAATGTCGTATTTTCTAAGTAAAAAGGTGGTTTCATCTGAAAAGCTCTGCCAATGCCTATAGATAGCCTCTAACTTCTTATACTCTTTTGTCTTGTCATAGTCAAACCCCATGGCAAAGTTAAAGTTATTTAACTTGTCATATAGTCTTAATGGCTCTTTAAACTTCTCATCAGGCAAAATCACAACTATACTGTCAGGAGAGATACCAGAGTTTACCATCTTTTGCATAGACTCTAAAACCAATGGAATCTGAGCAAAACGCTCCTCTACAGCTAAGACCTCTACTTGGATTTTACTCTCATTTGGAGTGCTATATAGTACCTCTTTACTCTGTAAATCAAATCTAACATAGGCATTATTTTCTAACTCAATCCCCATCTCTAAAAATCGCTCTTGTATCTTAAGGTTAAACTTTGAGGTGTGAATATGGACAATAAAGGGTCTATAGTAAGCTATCTTCTCCATTAACTTTAGCTCAAAATAACTCAAATAACCCTCTAGGTGCAATTCAAATCTATCATAACTCTCTACAAATCCTCGATTTAATCGGTAGTTTTTTGGAATAAATACACGGTCAGTTAACCCTTTAGAGAGGAGAAGTTGCTCATAGTTATTTAACAACTGCTCTAAGACCTCAATATGTTCAGCAAACTCTACATAGGCATCACCCTCTACTAGGGCATCAAAACTCACCTCTTCATGGCTTAACTCCTCAAAAAATTTAAAAATAGCATCACTCTTAGTAAAAAAACGTACCAACTCACGATTTATCTTAAGTTTTTGAAAAGCCTCAAACTTAGAAGCCTCTTGCAAAAGTAGAGTACGCTGAAGTGAGTCAACCATAGCAAGTTCAGGTAAAATAATGGCTCTCTTTTCAAACTCATCAATACGAATAAGATTAGGAAGTAGCCCATTATGCTCTCTTTGAAGCAACCGTTCATAACGTATTGCACGAGAGGTTGGATAGATGTGTAAAGTTTTCATAAAAAGGATTATAGCAGATTTAAAACTGTTTTTTATCTTTATTGAAAACTATAATTATATATTTATAGTAAAATTTATAATATTTTTATATAAAATATAACAATTAAGATAAAGGAAGAACTATGAACTCAACATTTAGCAGACTTGATACTCTTATAGATACTCTCTTAAGTACACTAAAACGCTTTCCTTTTGCTAGTCTCTCTGCTTTTTTACTAACTACTATTTTAATAGTTTTATCAAACCACCACTACAATACCCCAAATGAGATTATTGCATCTAAAGTTGCTTTTGTATCTACCTTAGCATTTGTACTATTTACAGCCTTAAGACTGCTCTCCTATCGTAATATCTTCTATATAGTTGGAGTTATTTTGATTGTTGGTTACTACTATATCTTACCTGCAAATATTGACCATGCCTCAAAATATATCTTTACAAGACATATACTTCTTATGTTGGCTTTTTTGTTTATGATAATATGGGCACCATTTGTAGGCAAAAATTCTGACAATGCAACCTTTTGGCAGTGGACACAAGGGGTGCTGTTTTCAATTATTACAGCTATCTTTTTTGGACTAGTAGTCTGGGCAAGTAGTGTTGGGGCGATGTATGCTGTTAAAATACTCTTTCATTTTGATATCGACTCTGTGCGTTATGCACAAGTTGGTATCTTCTCTTTGGGCTTGGTATCAACACTCTACTTTCTTTCACAAATCCCAAAGCACCCTCTATTTTTAGAGGTTCGCCCATACTCTAAAGCCAAACGTACCTTTGCTAAACTTATTTTAGGAACTATTGCTGTTATCTACTTTATAATTCTCTACAGCTACTCAGCAAAGATTCTGCTAACCCACAGTTGGCCAAGTGGTACTGTCT
>JALWMP010000075.1 GCA_026996165.1 Campylobacteraceae bacterium | reverse complement strand
GCATCAGGTTTATTTTTTGGATTTCTATATCTTAGTGCAGTTCTCCTAATTTTGACATCTGACATTTTATTGTAATCATTTGCCATACTTTGACCTAAAGTAGAACAAGCACCAAGAGCAGTTTTATTTGATGGGTCATTTTTCATCATATCCATAAGAGTAGGTTTTAGTGTTGCCATGAAACTTTTAATATGAAGCATCCCTTTTTCCTTGATAAACTTTTTATCATTTGCATAGTCTACTGAAGAAGAGGTGTTTTTTGCTAATGGTGTAGATGTATGTACTGTTGTTTCTTGAACAACTTGAATACCATTTTCTACAGCTTTTGGTTCAACCTTATTAGGGTTACAAGCTGTAAAAAGTATAGGGGTTGTAAAAAGTAGAGTGCAAAGCATTTTGTTCATTATATTTGTCTCCTAAGTAATTTGTAATTATAAGTATAACTATTTAGACAAAACCATTAGCTTAATTTTACTCTTAACTTTAACTCCAATTTTAATACGATTTAATTTAATATGTTTATTTGCATGCCAAAGAATCTTACCATTGTTAACTTTTACCTTTGTCCAACCATTGTTAGAGATAAATATATCAGCTGATTTTATACTTTTATCATCAAGAGTTACTTCTACTGTTTTGACTATTTTATCTTTTGGATAGGTTTTTGGTTGTTGAAAGTGGACACCACAAAGCTCTTGAAACTTAAGATATAGTTTGAAATCGTGAGCATTACTACCTACAACTGCTGAACGGTCAATATCTTTTATGTCAGTACAGATACCATTAACTGCACCAATATTTTGGTTAAATACGGCTTTAAAGTTATATTCATCTAAAACCTTTTCAACTCGGGTATCATATTCTCCATAAGGGTAAACAAAGAGATTAGGTTCATAGTTTAGGTGTTTCTTCATAAGAGCAAGACCTTTTTCTATGTCAGCTTTTATCTCTTTATTAGTCATTTGTCCATAGTGACCGTGTCCATATGAGTGAAACTCAACATCTCCATACTTAGCAATGGTTTTGAGTTGTTTCCAAGAGACATAATCTTTATACTTTTCTTCAGTATATTTTACAGCAATAAAGAGAGTAAATGGGAAGTGATATTCTCTAAAAATAGAAAGACCGTGAGTATAGAAACTTTTAAAACCATCATCTATAGTAAATGCAACCCAATTAGAAGGAACAGATTCACCTTTATCGATTTTATTGACAATATCAATTAGGGGAACGATTTTATAGTTATGTTTTTTTAGATAATTAAACTCTTTACGAAGCTCTTTTGTAGAGATATTTGTAGTAGGATAACGATTGTCATCAAAACGATGATATACAAAGATATGCCCATCTGCAAAAAGCAGATAGGGTGACAAAAGTAAGAAGAAGAGGAAGAGAAGTTTTGTCATTATTTTAGGCATTTAGTTTAATCCATTTGTTTACGTAAAAAAGTTGGTGTATCTAGATAATCTTCATTACCATAACTATCACCACCACTAACTCTTGCAGAGTTCATCTTATGTAATATAGAACCCTGTGTTGGTGTTCTAAGCGTTCCAATTCTATTGTTTACAGTTGTCTCCTTTTTTGCTTTAGGTTCAGTCTCATAATCACTTGGGTCTTCAAAACCTGTTGCAATAATTGTTAATTTGACTTCATCTATAGGAATATCTTCGGAAGTTGTTGTACCAAAGATAATATTTGCATCTTCATCTGCATTCTCTTCAACAATATCCATAGCCTCAGAAATCTCTGCAAGAGGATAGTCTGGGTGAATATGAAAGTGTACCAAAATACCCATAGCTCCATCTATAGAGAGGTTATCAAGTAGAGGAGACTCAATAGCTGCTTTTGCTGCATCATAAGCAGCAGAGCTACCTTGAGATTCACCAACACCCATAAGTGCTAAACCTCTATGGCTCATAACTGTTTTAACATCAGCAAAGTCAAGGTTAATGTCATTTGCACCATGAGAGAGAATAACGTTTGAGATTCCTCCTACAGCTTGAGATAGAACATTATCAACTAATCTAAAACTATCTCTCATTCCAAGGTTTTTTTCTACAATAGAGAGAAGTCTCTCATTTGGTACAACAATAATTGAGTCTGTTTCTTTTTTGAGTCTCTCTAAACCCTCTTTTGCAAGTCGTTTTCTCTTACGACCCTCAAAGGCAAATGGACTAGTTACAATAGCAACCGTTAGTGCATTTACCTCTTTTGCAGCTTGGGCAATAACTGGTGCAGCACCTGTTCCTGTACCACCTCCAAGACCAGCAGAAATAAATACTAAATCTGCACCATCTAGCATTGTTTTAATACTATCAAAACTCTCTTCTGCCGCAGCCTCTCCAACTTCTGGTTTCATACCTGCACCAAGACCCTTTGTTGCATTGATTCCAAGTTGCATTTTGTAAGGGGCAATAGAGGCTGCTAGTGCTTGAGCATCAGTATTGGCTACTATAAGGTCTATACCATCAATACCCTCTCTTATCATGTGGTTAATCATATTTCCACCACCACCACCAACGCCGATGGCTTTAATCTTAGCTCCATGAACTCCAGCTGTTGATTCTGTTATGTTGAACTCTTCCATTTAATCCTCCTCTTAAAAGATTTTTGATGCCCATTGCATAAAGTTTTGCACGGGATTGTTTTTATTGTTTTTTGGTTCTTGACTTAAATCTTTAAATAAGTCATTACTGTTTACTTTCTCTTCCTCAAATGATGGAGTTGAGACAGATATTTTGGGTTTTACTATATTTTCTACAGTTTGAATATTTGCAATATCTTGTAGTGATCTTTTTGGGTGGTACTCTTTTGAATGAAGCATTGTTTTACTCCCATCAAGTTCATACTCTGTATGCTCTCCTGATTCATAAGAGATAAGACCAATAACAGTTGAAAATTCAGGAGCATCTAAATCTTTAGATATATTTGTAATATTTGTTGGTTTACCAATTCTTATAGGTAAATTTGGCATTAGTGCTTGTGCCAACTCTCTAGTACCTTCAATATGTGTCATTCCACCTGTTAAAACTACTCCTGCTCCAAGTTGGTTTCTTAGTCCACTCTGTTCTAAAGATTGAGTTAATAACCCTAGTGTCTCTTCCATCCGACTATATATAATACTATGTACAATATCTAAAGAGACAGGGTTTACTTTTGTCTCGTCACCAATAATTGGTAGATGAATCTCCTCAGGTTCTTTTTGAAATAGACTACCTTTTATTATCTTAAGCTCTTCAGCTGCTTCAAGTGGAGTATGAAGTGCTACTGATAAATCATTAGTTATATGGTTTGAGCCAACAGATAAGAAGTCATTGTACTGAATAGCATTTCCTACATGAATGACAAGATTAGAAGTCTGACCACCTAAGTCAATAACCCCCACACCTCTCTCTTTATCATCTTCTGATGTTACTGCTAAAGAGGAAGCATAACCTGAAAGAACTACTCTTGCAATATCAATTCCTGCTGCATGAACTGCTTTTTTTAAGTTTCCAAGATTTGATTTGCTAGTCATAATAATATGTGTGTCAACTTCCATACGACTAGCATTCATTCCATTTGGGTCTTCTATAAAATCTTGCTCATCTATTTTAAATTTATAAGGCAATACATGCAAAATTTCAAATTCATTAGGGATATTTGCATTATATAGAGCCGTCTGCATAACTCGATTAATTTCATTAATTGAAATCTCTTGATTTGGAATATTGACAACACCTGATGACTTTAGACTTTTAACATAAGCTCCAGAGATAGAAATAGTAGCTCTAGTTAAGTTTATACCTGCAACACGTTTGGCATCATCAACAGCATCTTTTATAGATTTTGAAGCTAACTCTATATTTGAGATAGCCCCTTTTTTAATGCCATGAGATTTACTGATACCGTGACCAGCAATCTCTATGTGACCATTTTTCATTTCACCAATAATTGCACATATCTTCGTAGAACCAATGTCTATAGCTAAAATGGGCATGTTCACGATTTAATCCTTAGTTGTCAAGTCTCTTATCAAAGTTTTAAATAAAGTTGAGTTGGATACTTCTTATCTAACATTTTCATCAAGTTTGTTTGAAGGACTTGACTCTTAATTATATTTGCACTTTTATGTAACTCTTTGCTTTCGTTATTTTCATTTGAAATCAGTTTCTGCTCGATAATTTTGTAAACCATTACTTTACTTCCTATAGGAATGATACCCTTTTCTTGCTCAGAAGTAAAGAGCTTGGATATAAAATTTGAGCTTTCTTGTTTATTTATACCCAAATTTTGTGTTTCTGCGTTATCTAGTGTGATGAAAGTTGACACATTTAGTTCCTCATTGTCAATATTTTTTAATTTCTTTTCAGCTAAAAGAGATAATGCTTTTTTTTCAGCTTCAACTTGATATATAGGAGTAATTTCGGCTTTTACCTCCTCAAATGTTTTAGTAATAGGGGTAATAATATTAACAATTTTTACAGATGCATATCTGTTGTTAACAACTTTTGGCTTTATGATGTTACCTTTTGAGCCATTAGCTATATCTTTCCATAATTTTTTAGAGAGTTTAGGGTTATTTATATCAAG
>JALWMP010000074.1 GCA_026996165.1 Campylobacteraceae bacterium | reverse complement strand
TTAGAAAGCAATTAATTACTAATCCTTACGATTTATCTTTAATAGTTATTGTTGATAAAATTCCTACTCAAAAGCTTGAAATTATCTATAAATACCATATTTATGAAGATGTTAAAGAAGTTCTGTTAGAAATCACTTAACATTTTAACTCTTTTTAGATAAAATAATTAAAAAATTTCTCTAAAGGCGAAACTCAATGCTCTATGATGTTGTTGAAATTCAAAAAATATTACCACACAGGTATCCTTTTTTACTACTTGACCGTGTAACAAAATTAGAAAAGGGGGTAAGCATTGAAGGATATAAAAATGTTTCAATCTCTGAACCTGTATTTCAAGGACACTTTCCCGACCACCCTATATACCCTGGTGTTATGATTATTGAAGGTATGGCTCAAGCTGGTGGTGTATTGGCTTTTCAAAGTTCTAGTGAAGAGGAACAAGAGGCAGCATCTGAAAAAGTTGTCTATTTTATGAGTATTGACAAAGCAAAATTTCGCTCTCCTGTAACACCAGGAGACCAATTAGTTTATAGACTTAGTGTAATTAAACATAGAGGTGCTATTTGGCAACTTGATGCAAAAGCTTATGTTAATGAAAAATTAGTAGCAGAAGCTGAACTAAAAGCTATGATAGTCGATAAATAATTATTGATATAAAAAAATATAAAAAGGGAATTTGTGTCAAATATACATGCAACAGCAGTTATTGAAGAGGGTTCAACTATTGGAGAGAATGTAACTATTGGACCTTATGTAACTGTCTCTTCTAAAACTGTTATTGGAGACAATAGCATTATTGATGCACATACTGTTATTGCGGGTAAAACAACTATTGGTAAAAATAATCATATCTTCTCTCATGCTGTTATAGGTTCAATCCCACAAGATTTAAAATACAATGGTGAAGAGGTTGAACTTATCATTGGAGATAACAATAAAATTCGTGAATTTACCCTAATCAACCCAGGAACCAAGGGAGGTGGTAGTATTACTAAAATTGGCAACAATAATCTATTAATGGGTTATGTCCATTTAGGTCATGATGTTAAAGTAGGAGACAACTGTATCTTGGCAAATGGGGCAACCTTAGCAGGTCATGTTGAACTTGGTAACAACGTTGTTATTGGAGGTCTAACTCCTATTCACCAATTTGTTCATATTGGTGACTTTGCTATGATTGCTGGGGCTTCTGCTCTAAGTCAAGATATACCACCCTACTGTTTAGCAGAGGGAAACAGAGCTACTTTAAGAGGACTTAATCTTACAGGACTTCGACGACATATACAAAGAGAAGAGATTAATGCACTTAAGGTAGCATATAAAGAGCTATTTGAGAGTGGTCAAGCACTTCAAGAATCAGCAAAAAAAATATTTAAAGAAACCTCTTCAAAGAGTGTAAAAAATTTAGTAGAGTTTATCATGAATTCAAAACGTGGTATTCCATATATAAGGAAGAATAATAATGGCTAGAAAAGAGTGTAGTTTTTGTAATACTACTGAAAAAGAGAATAATCCTTTTATTGCAGGTAACCGTGCTTACATCTGCTCTAACTGTGTTACATCTGCGTATAAGATTCTTTTTGGAGAAGAGGAGAGTAGCTCTAATAATATAGAACCAACAACTCTTCTAATCCCAAAAGAGATTCATAAAATATTAGATGACTATGTTATTGGTCAAGAGAGTGCAAAAAAGACTCTCTCTGTTGCTGTCTATAATCACTATAAAAGAATCTTTAAAAATAGACAAGAGAACGATACAAGCATTGAGAAATCAAATATATTACTTATTGGACCTACAGGTTCAGGTAAAACACTTTTGGCACAAACTATCGCTAAATTTTTAGATGTACCGATTGCTATTTCAGATGCAACTAACCTAACTGAAGCTGGTTATGTTGGAGAAGATGTAGAAAATATTTTAACAAAACTTCTTCAAGCAGCAGGTGATGATGTTGCTAAAGCTGAACGTGGTATAATTTTTATTGATGAGATGGATAAGATTGCTCGTATGGGTGAAAATCGTTCAATTACAAGAGATGTCTCAGGTGAAGGGGTACAACAAGCCCTTCTTAAAATTATAGAGGGTTCAGTTGTTAATATTCCACCAAAAGGTGGAAGGAAACATCCAAATCAAGACTTTTTACAAATAGATACCTCAAACATTCTCTTTATATGTGGAGGTGCATTTGATGGTGTTGAAGAGATTATCCAAAGACGTTTAGGAGCTAACCAACTTGGTTTTGGACAAGAAAAACGAAGTAATAAAGATAATGAAAATGTAATGCACCTTATAGAATCTGACGATTTAGTTCATTTTGGAATTATTCCAGAACTTATTGGACGACTACATGTTACTGCAACACTAGAACCAATTACACTAGAAGATATGGTACGAATTTTGGTTGAACCTAAAAACTCTATTGTAAAACAGTACCAGAAACTCTTTGAAATAGATAATGCCATTTTAACATTTGAAGAGTCTGCCTTAAAAGCAGTTGCACAAAAAGCAATTAAACGAAAAACTGGTGCAAGAGGGTTACGTTCAATTATGGAAGAGTCTCTATTAGACATAATGTATGAGTTACCAGAACTTGAGGGGTATGAAGTTATTGTTACAGAAGATGTAATCAACAATGGAGCTAAACCTATATATATAAAAAATTCAAAAATAGCATAAGAAGGAAATAGAATGTTTAAGAAGCTTTTAGGAGTATTTTCAAACGATTTAGCAATAGATTTAGGAACAGCAAATACATTAGTATTGGTTAAAGGAAAAGGAATTAGTATTAATGAGCCATCTGTGGTAGCCATTCAATATGACAAACGTGGTCGTGAAAACATCTTGGCAGTAGGTCAAGAGGCAAAAGATATGGTTGGTAAAACACCTGGTAATATTAAAGCTATTCGTCCAATGAGAGATGGAGTTATTGCAGACTTTAATGTTACTGAGATGATGATTAGATACTTTATTGAAAAAGTACATAACAGAAAAGGTCTTTTTTCTCCAAGAATCATTATATGTGTTCCTTTTGGTCTTACACAAGTCGAAAGAAAAGCAGTTAAAGAGTCTGCTATGTCAGCAGGAGCTAGAGAGGTTCACCTTATTGAAGAACCTATGGCAGCGGCTATTGGTTCTGGTATTCCTGTTAAAGACCCAAATGGAAACTTAGTTGTTGATATTGGTGGTGGTACTACAGAAATTGGAGTTATATCTCTTGGTGGGCTTGTCCTATCTAAATCTATTAGAACAGCTGGAGATAAACTAGACAAATCTATTATAGATTATATGAAAAGAAATTTCAACCTACTTATTGGTGACCGTATTGCAGAAGAGTTAAAGATTAGAGTTGGTACAGCTATTCAACTAGATGAAGAGTTGGTTATGACAGTTAAAGGACGTGACCAAGTTGCAGGACTTTTAACTTCAATAGAAATCAACTCTGAACATATGAGAGAAGCAATGAAAGAACCAATTAAAGAGATTGGTGAGGCACTAAAAGCAGTACTTGAACAGACACCTCCTGACTTAGCTGGAGATATTGTTGAAAATGGAATAGTTCTAACTGGTGGTGGAGCGTTAATCAGAGGATTAGATAAATATCTCTCTAATATAATTAAACTTCCTGTATATGTTGCTGAAGACCCATTACTAGCAGTTGCAAAAGGTACAGGAAAGGCATTAGAAGAAATTGACATCTTACAACAATCAGTTTATGAAGACTAGCCGATTAATAATATCTATATTTTTTATTGTGTTAGGGATTCTTCTCTTAAGACAAGAGGAGAGCTTTCAAAATAAGTTTGCACTTATATCTCTACCTATAAAAAAGTACTATCTACAATTTACAAACAGTATTAAAGATTCAAAAGATAAATATCTCAATCAAGCAGAATCTATTCAAGAATTAAAAAAAGAGAATATTCTTTTACGAAAATATCTATATCAACAAAAAATTGCTATAGTCCAACTTGAACAATTAAATCAATTTAATGAAAAAAAATTCAATAACCATAACAATATTTTACGTGTACAAACCATCTCTTATAAAAAATTAAATGATTTTTCACAAGTATACCTTACTAAAGGTAGTGAACTTGGAGAAGATAAAATTTATGGACTTATTCAAAAAAATGTTGCAGCAGGTATTGCAATTAAAGAGAATAATACTCTAAAAGGCATTCTTCTTTCAAACCCAATCTGCCAATTTTCAACTTTTATTGGAAAAGATAAAACACCTGGAATTGCAAAAGGTATTGATGCTGAAAATATTGAGGTTAACTTTATTCCTAAGTGGTCTAAAATTAATGTTGGAGACAAGGTTTTAACATCAGGTATGGACAATATCTTTCTTCCAAATATTCCTGTAGGAGAAGTGACAAATATTATTACAAAAAGTACCTATAAAACAGCTATTGTAAAAACCTATGCAGATGTACTACACCCTAACTTTTTCTATCTAGTAAAAGAGGTTCTGCAACAAACTGATACAAATAGCTCTCAAATTGAGCAAGATAAAAACTCTACTAAGGAGAAAAAATGACTAACACAAACAGTTCAACAGCCCCCTGTTTTATTAACTATCTTATTTTAGCCTTTTTTGGGACTCTATTTTTTGCAATTATTATATTAGGTTATCTTCAAATTTTTCCAATTAAAGTTAGTCTACACTCTCTTATTATTATTAGTACTATATATTTAGTCTTTCTCTTCTTTATTAGACACAATGCAAACTATGTTATTTGTAAAATGCGTAAAGAGTATATAAACTTACAAAAAGCACTACAAAAACATATAAAAGAGAACTCTTTAACTATTTTAAATGAGACAAAATCTACTATTAATCTTAGTGATTTTTTTGAAAACTACTATAAAGGATTTAGAAATGACAACTACGCTTCCATAGCCCCATCGCTATTTCCAATGCTTGGTATTTTAGGAACATTTACAGCCATTGCTATCTCTATGCCTGACTTTTCAAGTACTAATACAACTGAACTTGACAGTGACATCTCTATACTTCTTTCTGGAATTGGTACTGCTTTTTATGCCTCTATTTATGGTATATATCTATCTATTATTTGGAGTTTTTTTGAAAAAAGAGGTCTCTCAAAGCTTGACAGCGACCTTCATGAACTTCATGAGGTCTATGAGAGCTATATTTGGTCTGAGAGTGAACTAAAGAGACATGAACACATGCAACATGAGATGCGAGACCAAAAGATGATAGAGGCTCTTAAAAAGACTTTTAACCTAGAGTTTATTCAAACCCTTAATGAAAAGCACTTAGAGAACTTCCAAACTATTATTAATGAGACAAATAAAAACTTTACAACTATTACAGAGCATATGAAAATGGTCTCTACTGAGCTAAAAGATACTATAGCTAAAATACATGCCTCACAATCAGCACTAAGTGCAAGTGAAAAAATAGAACAGAATATTAAAGAGTTTACCAAAACAACAGATAGACTTAACAAAACTTTACAGAAGTTTGATACAACTCTTGAAGAATCTCTCAATATGACATTCCATAAAATTGACCAAGAGGTTGGAGAGATTGTCATGAAACTAGCAAATTTTGCCCATAGTACAAGTGAGCAGAACAGGATTTTGCAACGTACTATTACAGAGTATCACAATACTCTATCTAAACAAATAGAGAACAGATAATATGTTTAAGTCAGATTCATCTAAAAATGAGAGCAATTTTTGGATATCTTATGCAGACCTTATGGCAGGTCTACTTTTTGTCTTTATTTTACTTATTGGTGCTATTTTAGTTAAATCGACTATTATTAAAAACTCTTTAGAAGAGAAAGAGAGTATTGTAAGTGAACAAAATGAGACTCTTAAGGAGCAGAGTCAAACTCTTTCAGAACAATCAAATCATCTTATTACTATGACACAAGAGTTACAGATGAAAGAGGACGAAATTAATAAACTTCACAATCTCTTAGCACAACGACAAAAAGCTCTTGAAAGTAGCAATAAAGAGTTAACTATATCTCAAAATAGTCTAAAACTAAAAAGTAATGAAATAGAAAAACTCAATCAACTACTACTTGCTCAAAATACAAAAATTGATGACTACTCTAGTCATATTGTTTTACTTGAAAATATGCTCAATGAGCAGAACTCAACTATTAGTAGTAGTAAAAAAGAGTTAGAAGAGTATAAAAATAGAGTTATGATACTCTCTAATACAATTAGTAAAAAAGATGAAAAGTTAAAACTAAGTGACGAAAAACTATTAAAATTACTACAAGCTCTCGATAATAAACAGACAAAATATGATGAGTTACTAACTAAACTTCAAGCTCAAAAAGCTAAGATAAAATCCTTAACAGGAATTAAACTAAAAGTTATCGCAGAACTCAAAAAAGCTCTTGGAAGTAAAGTCAATATTGACAAAAAGAGTGGTTCACTTAGACTAGCATCAAACATCTTATTTGATAAAGGCTCTGCTGTACTAAAAGAGAGTGCAAAAGCTCAACTAAAAGCTAACTTTATTGACTATATTTCAGCACTCATTAACAACAAAAATATTGCTGAACATTTAGATAAGATAGTAATTGAAGGGCATACAGATAGTGATGGCTCTTATCTATATAACCTAAAACTCTCTCAGCAACGTGCTTTTGCTGTTATGAACTACCTCTTAACACTTGATTATATTAAAAAGAATAATATTAAAGATAAACTTGTAGCAAGTGGTCGCTCATATCTTGATGTCATTAAACATAATGGAGTAGAGGACAAAGATGCTTCACGAAGAATTGAGATTAAGTTTAAACTCAAAAACCAAGATGCTATGTATGAGATAGAGAGAATTTTAGATGCAGATTAAGTTTGAACCTAAAAAACTAAAAGAGGCTAACGAATATGTTGACCTCTTAGAGCCTAAAAAGAGAAAAAAGAGAGGCAACAAGAAGAAAAAGCGTTCTTTTTTTCAAAAGATATTTGATTTTTTATTTTAGGAATTATAAAAGAATCAAGAGAAATCGGACTTTTATTTGTGGTGCAATAACAATTACCCTACAGTTTGTTAAACACCAAAATAGTCTCCTTTGCTAACTACTAAAAAGGAGCTATGCTTATTATGTTTAACCAGCCTACTTTTAGCAATCAACCCCTCTTTAACTCTCTCTTTGTTAACAGAATTTTGCCACTTACACTCTACAAAACAGATATTTTCATCATCAAAAGCAACAATATCTATCTCCTCTTTATTATTCCACCATCGTCCTATTTTATGAGGTCTAAATGAGAAGTATTTTTGATGATTTAAGAGCATATCTTCTAACAGATAATCCTCAAAAGCAAAAGAGACAAATCTGTCATTGAAATTTAATTTTAACTCATCAAGAACTATATCGACTTGATTGACCTCTAAGTAGTTGTAGTTTTTATAGACATAATAGAACCAAAAATTAAGAAACTTATCTTTTATTTTATAGCGACCCAATTTACTTTTTAGAGGATTTGTCTCGGTTACAGGAACCTCTTTTATAAGAATGTCTAACTCTAAAAGTTTTTGTAGATATGGAGTTAAAAAAGTAGAGGGCTTACTCAAATTTGAAGCAATATTTCCTACCTTGGTGTTACCTTTTGAGATACTTTCCAAAATTGCAAAATATGTTCCTGTTTCACTTAGTTCTTGTTTAAGTAAAAAGTTCCCCTCACTATAGAGATAGGCATTTTTATCTAGTATTCTGTTTTTAATATTTGCTATAAAACTCTGCTTAGCATCATACTCAGCTAAATACTTTGGAATTGTCCCAAATGAAGCGTAGATATTCATTAAATCCTCTTTTGATACTGTTGGTAAAAAGATACTTATGTATTGAAAATGTAGAGATTTTAGATGAATATTAGTCGTTCTTCTTCCATAAAGAGGAGCATTGTATGCCAAGACTTCTGAGTGCATCATAGAAAGTACTGAACCACATAAAATAAGATGTATCTTGGTATGAGAAAGATACAAATCCCATACTCGTTGAAGTGAAGAGGAAAAGCCCTGCTCTAGTTTACATAAGTTTTGATACTCATCAATAACTAAAATCAATTTTGAAGAGTGTTTTAACTCTGCTAAGAACTCAAAAGCATCTGTAAAACTCTCAAATACCAAATTTTTTGCCATTTGAGGGCTTACAAATTTCTTTATTTGCTTGGTAAATCCTCTAAGTTGCTCCCCAATATTTCCCTCTGTTGCATAGAGATAAATATGATTTTTATGACGAATATATTCAGAAATTAGTGCTGTTTTTCCTACTCTTCTTCGTCCATATATTACGGTAAATGTTGCTGTATCTTTTTTATACTCCTCTTCAAGTGTTTTTAGTTCAACTGTTCTATTTACAAACATTATAATATTCCTTATTATAAGATATATTATAATAATACCATATATATATAATTGGAATATTTAAATTTAAAAAATATTTGATTTTCTATTTTAGATAACCAAAGCTACCCTACCCTACATCTACTTCTATGAAACAATTAGATATAATCGCGAAAAATTTTAAACTATATATGTTTAGTAGAGGAAGTAATAGTGAGAACACATTATTGTGCTGATGTAAATGAAACAAATATTGACGAGACGGTAACTGTATCTGGTTGGGTGTCAAGTCGTCGTGACCATGGGGGGTTAATCTTTATTGACCTAAGGGATAAAGATGAAGTAGTACAAGTGGTTTGTGACCCTGCTGATAGTGCAGAGGCTCACAAATTAGCAGAAGAGGTAAGAGACCAATTTGTTCTTATTGTAACAGGCAAGGTTCGTGCTAGAGGCGAAGGGCTAGAGAACCCTAAACTCAAAACTGGTAAAATTGAGATTGTTGCAGATGAGCTAATTATCGAAAACCGTTCTCTACCTATGCCTTTTGAGCTTGGTGATGAAAAAGTTAACGAAGAGATTAAACTAAAATATAGATATTTAGAGCTTAGAACACAAAAATCTTATGATATTTTTAAACTTCGTTCAAAAGCAACCATTGCAACTCGTAATACCCTTGATGAGTTAGGTTTTTTAGAGGTAGAGACACCAATTATTACAAAATCGACTCCAGAGGGGGCAAGAGACTATCTTGTACCAAGCCGTGTTCATGCAGGAGAGTTCTATGCTCTTCCTCAATCTCCACAGCTCTTTAAACAGCTTCTTATGGTTGGTGGTTTTGACCGTTACTTCCAGATTGCAAAATGTTTTAGAGATGAAGACCTAAGAGCAGACAGACAACCTGAGTTTACACAGATAGATGTTGAGATGTCATTTTGTGACCAAGAGGATGTCATAGAGGTAGCCGAAAAACTTATCTATAATATCTTTGATAAGTGTGGTTTTGAGATTCCTACTAAGTTTAGACGTATGGACTATATGGAAGCGATGGAAAAGTATGGTACAGACAAACCTGACATACGTTATGACCTTGCTATGGTTGATGTTATTGACATCTTTGCACATTGTGACAATGAGATTTTCTCAAACATTGCCAAAGATACAAAAGCAAACAGAATTAAAGCCCTTAAAGTACCAAAAGGCGATGAGATTTTCTCAAAACGTCAAATGAAAAGCTTTGAGAGTTATGTTCGTAAGTTTGGAGCAGCAGGTTTAGGTTACTTCCAAATGAAAGAAGATGGTCTAAAAGGACCACTCACAAAGTTCTTTAGTGAAGATGACCTTAAAGCTATTGTTGAGAGATGTGAACTTGAAGTTGGTGATGCAGTCTTCTTTGGTGCAGGAAACAGAAAACTTGTTTGGGACTATATGGGACGCTTTAGAATCTATCTTGCTGAACTTATGGAGATTATTCCACAAGACAAGTTTGAGTTCTTATGGGTAATGAACTTCCCAATGTTTGAAGTAGAAGATGGAAAGACAAAAGCGATGCACCACGCCTTTACCATGCCAGAGACTGATGAAAATGGTAAAATTGTTTATGATGACATTGAAGATTTAAAATCTGTTGCTTATGACATTGTACTTAACGGTACAGAGCTTGGTGGTGGCTCGATTCGTATTCATAAAGAGGATTTACAAAAAGAGATTTTCAAACTTATGGGAATCTCAGATGAAGAGGCACAAGAGAAGTTTGGGTTCTTGCTAGAAGCCTTTAAGTATGGAGCTCCTCCACATGGTGGTTTTGCTATAGGACTTGATAGACTTATTATGCTTATGACAGGTGCTAGTAGCATTAGAGAGGTTATTGCCTTCCCTAAAACACAAAAAGCACAATGTCTCTTAACTCAAGCTCCAAGCCCAGTTGAGCCAGAACAGCTAAACGAACTTAGCCTAAGAGTTCGTAAACAGATAAATGCGTAGGGTGCGATTGCTATCGCACCAAAATATAAAAAATAAAGGAAAAACATGAAAAAACTCTTTCTTATCATAGGAGCTCCAGGCTCAGGAAAAACAACAGATGCAAGTATAATTGCCGAAAAAAATGAGAACATTGTTCACTACTCAACAGGTGATATGCTTCGAGAAGAGGTAGCTAGTGGAAGCCAACTTGGTCAAACTATAGAAAGCTATATCTCTAAAGGTGCTTTAGTTCCTCTTGATATTATCATTAACACTATTATCTCTGCAATTAAAAATGCACCTGTAGATAACATATTAATAGATGGCTATCCTCGTTCAGTAGAGCAGATGAGAGCACTAGATGAGCTTTTAGAAAAAGAAGATGACATTGAGCTTGTATCTACCATTGAAGTTCGTGTAAGTGAAGATATAGCAAAAGAGAGAATCTTAGGACGTGCAGCAGAAGCTAAGCCAGGTGAAGAACGAAGTGATGATAGCATTGAAGTCTTCTTTGATAGAATGAAGATTTATACTGACCCATTAGCAGAAATTCAAGAGTTTTATACTAAGAAAAATCTACTAAAAGTAATTGATGGGGAACGTGCTTTAGAGCCGATTGTTGAAGATATGGAAAACTTTATTAAAAGTAAAATCTAATCTAATAAAAAAGAAAACTTAAAAAGTTTTCTTTTTAAAACCTATCTATTACTTTGTTAGATTCAGCTAATAACTCTACTTCATTTAATGCTACTAATGGTAATGATGTAGGACGACTTAAACTTAACCCTTTTGAGACTTTTTGTAAAGCTCTTCTCCCACGAGCAGAGTTAATAAAATGGACAATAAAACGACTATCTAATTTAACATAAGGCTTCATACGAATGATTGCCATATAATGAGGAACAACATAGCCCTCTTGACCTTTTTCTACATAACAAGCAATCATTGGAAAATATAGACTAACTACAATATCTCCTGCCTTTGTTAACTGTTTACTTAATACTTCTGTAGATGAATTAACCTTAATAATTTTTCGTTCATCTAAAAAAGAAATTGGCTCTAGTGAAACCATACTAAGCTCTTGATATTGTCTTTTATTTTCATTAGCTTTACCCTCTAAAAGATAAGCACCTTTAATTACTTCTGCAACCTCTTTTAATTTCATAATATATCCTTATTATATATTTTCTTATAGACTCTATCAAATCTTAAACATATGATTATTATAGGTTAAAATTCTTTAATATTAATTTAATATTAACTCAAAAGATTAATTATTTTTTAAAAGGTTAACCAAATATAATCTATTTAATAAATAATAATTTATTGTAAAAAATAAATGTTAATATTTGTTACATAATAGCTTTCTATTTACTATTCATTAAATTACTATTATCTTTTATATGATAGAATAAGTAAATATTTTAATACAAGGATAAATATGCCCTATATATTTCTACTTCTTTTCACCTTACTATTTACTACAGCATGTAATAATAGTGCTATAAAACCTACTGTTCAAAATGATGTTCCAGCTGGACTACCAATTACTAATCAAACTACAGATGTTGATGATTTAAAAATCATACCTGAAAACTCTATTGTTGGTGAGTATATTCTTCAACATGGTCTATATAGCAATGAAAGTATTCGTCAAGAACTTAATGAAGGCTATTTAGTTATTGAAGAGTTAGATGTTGATAACTATGGATACTACTATGCAACAGTTATAAATGGTCTTGCAGAAACATATTTAGGTATTTTCTTTAAAAAAGATGGAAAATTTGTGCAAAAAGTAATATATGATGATAATGGTGAATCTAAAATTGCTATTCAAGACAATATTGATATTAAACTAGATGGTGATATTTTAAAGATTGTTATTGATGATGCGAAACATCAAGTTATGGTTTGGAAAAGAGATGATGGAACTGCTACAAAAAGTGACAAACTAAAACAAGCATTAAAAGAGGCAAAAAATGCTTATAGAGATTTTTATAAAGATAAATGTAAAACAGGAAAAATACAGTGTGCTGAACATGAGTTTACACCTATAAATTCCAATTAAATTGAAGTAAATTCTAAAAAAATCATGATATACTCACACTTTAAATAAATTATTGAAAGGTATTATCATGAGTGATAAAATAACAAAAATAGATGAGATAGATTTAGCAGGAACAAAAGGTAAAATAATGGTATCTACTATTGAAGAGCCTTATGGTCCAAACAGTGAAAGTGTAGCTAGTATAGGTATTAGCCTAAAGGCTGATGCAACTGAACCTGAATGGAAAGTTCATATTCCAAAGGCAAATATTGCACAAGTTATTGAAGCTCTACAAAAAGCCCAAAAAGAGCTTTAAAAAATAAGACAAGGAGATAAGATATCCTTGTCTCAAACTATTTTTTATTTAAAAATCTTTTTACAATCATTTTTAATAGCTTTTGGTATCATAGCTATTGCCATAAATCCTTCAATCTTTAGTTCAGGATACATTAATGCCAAATAGTATTTAGGGTCAAGAATCTTTGCTTCACCATCTTCTATTAAAACTGGATAAGGTAACATACCTGCATTGTTTGTACCAATTCTTTTAGGAAAAATATTTGCCTTTTTACCTAGTTTTATACCAATAAGTGTTGAACCATTTGGAAGATCCAATACAAAAGCAACATTCTTATTTTTAACTGCTTTAGCTTTTAGCTCTTTACCTTTAGCTACTACTATTTGGTCACTAAAGTGAGGCATACCTTTCATAAAATTATAATTTGGTAGTGCTTGAAACTTTAACTTATCTAATGAGTTTTTAGCACCTTTGAACTCTTTATCTAAAGCCTTTAGAACTATTTTTGCCTCTTTTTCATTAAATTCATCTTGCAAGAATGCTTTTGCTAAATATAGAGGATTGGTAATGCTTATCTGCTTATTTTTTTTATCTATAAGCAGACGTAGCGTTCCTAAATAACCTCTTCCTTTTTTAGAAGCCATCTTTTTTAATGCCTCATTAGTAAAAACAATAGATATAAGCTCTCCACTATCATCTAATGGGGTAGTAGCTAAAACCTCAAATCCTGCATTTTTTAGTTTTGTTTTTGCCTTCTCTACATCTATTAAATCAGCTCTTAGATAAGCAGAGATACGCCCTTTATCAACATCTCCTACCATTGCTTTTGAGTGAGATAGAGATGCACCTACACCACCTTTTCCATAACGCTCTTCACTAGTAATATAGTTAGGTGGCACTCTCTTTGAAAACTTAATAGCTCTATCACTGCTAACTTGCTCTTTTGTATTGGTATAGTGTACTTCTAATTTTGGAACTGTTGGAACTTCAGGTATATTAATATTAATCACACTAGAAGTGTTTGACTCAGCAAAAATACTATTTGGTAAAAATAGCGATATTGAAGAAAGCAATAAAACTTTTTTCATAGATAACTCCTCTTTTATTATTAATATTAATAATAACATTTTTTTATCTTTAAATATATTTTGATTGAATATTTTTGAAGGTAGAGAGTTAAAAAGCTACTAAAGGTGACCTCCTTTAGTAGCTTTTTAATAGAAGAAAATAAAATTTACTTATACTATTTAGTAGAAGTTTGACTATTGTTCTCATCAGAAACATTTACATCTGAAGAGATTTCACTCTTAGAACTATTTATATCAGTAGAGTTACTCTCTACAACTGTTGTACTATTTGTAGAGTTAGATTCATTTACATGAGAGACGTTAACATCTGTTGCCTCTGCTACTGCTTTTAACTCCTCATACATCTTAGCAAAAGAGAAATCAGCTGAAGCTGTTGTTAGTGTTATTGCCACAATTCCAGAAATTAGCATAATTTTTTTCATTGAAAATCCTTGTTTTTAAAATTTCTAAAAATTTTACTGTCACATATATTTAATACAACTTAATATAGCACTAAAATAATAAAATGGTAAGTAGAGAAGTTTGGGCTACAAAAGTAACCCAAGTATTTAGAAAGTTTAAGAGAACTATTTATTATCTTTTGTAGCTTCAGATGCCTCTGTTGAAGCTGTTTTTGCTGAATCATTAGCATTGTCTGAAACAGTTTTTACTGATTTTGAAGCATCATCAGAAGCCTCTTTTGCTGTTGATGATGCCTCTGTAGTAGCTGTTTTTGTTGAATCGTTAGCATTATCTGAAACAGTCTTTACACTATCTTTTGTATCAGATGAAACTGATTTTGTAGCATCATTTACATCTTTAGATACAGCAACTGCTGAATCTTTCATATCTTTTGATGCGATTGTTGTTGAGTCTTTAAGGTCTTTAGTAGTATTTGTTACAGAATCTTTTGTATCTTCTGCTAACTCTACTGCTGAATCTCTTGTATCTTTAGATGTTGAAACCTCTGCTGTCTTTAAATCATCAGATACCTTTACAGATGAATCTTTTACATCTGAACTTACATTAGAAACAGTTCTCTCTGCCGATTTTGATGTCTCCACTGCACCATCTTTCATTGAAGAAACTGAATCTTTCATATCTTTACTCATAGATGTTGCAGCCTCTTTCATATCTTTAAACATATCTCCAAAAGAGAAATCAGCCGAAGCCGTAGTTAATAATAGAGCAGTTGTTGCACTTAAGATTATGATTTTTTTCATAAGTTAAATCCTTTAATTGTGATATTGCTATCATATCAACTTATATTTAAAATAATACTTAAACAATAGTAATAATAATATATCATTTTTATAAAAGTTATTTAGTAACTAAATGTAATTTATCTATAATAAAAATAGTAAAAAAGATTCTATATTCAAAATAATCCGTTATAATAATTCATAAGTTTAAACTAAAGGAATAGAAAAATGAAAAAACTTCTACTAATACCAGCTTTTATGATGGCAACTACCTCTCTTAATGCCTATACACAAGCTCAAAGAGTTTTAGATATGCAAAAGATGGCACAAGCGATGCAAGATATTCAAACAGGATTCTTCTATAATAATATTGATATTGTTAAAGATGGTGTAAAGACTCTTAAAGAGACTATTGTTAAAGTTGTACCTACAGACTCAGAGATAAATACTAAAGATATCTATGAAAAGTGGTTCAATAACAATATAAAGATGAGCAATAAAATCAAAAAAAAGATTAAACAAAAAGCAGAAGATATAGAGGAGCGTTTTGCAGATGGTGACCCAGTACAAGCTCTACAAGCATATAGTAAAATTACACAACAGTGCTTAAAATGTCATATTCAAATACGTAAATGGTAATCAATTAGAAGAAAGGAGATACCTATGAGAAAAGGTTTAGTTATAGCATTTTTACTCATAATATCATTGCTACATGCTGAGGATATTATAGTAACAGGGACAGTTGTCTCAGATGGTCAAAAGATGATAGGTAGTCGCTATATGGGCTATGTCAAAAAAGTAAATGTAAAAGTTGGAGACCATGTAAAACGGGAAGATGTACTATACGAAATGGAATCTGCCGAATTTGATATTATGAAGTCACAAGCTGACTTAATGCTAGAGCAGTCAAAGATTGTAGTTGAGTTTTGGAGAAAGCGTTTAGAAAATATAAATAAAAAAAGAAAACGTTTAGAAAAAAAAACCAATTCAGTCATAGGAGATTTAGATGACCTAACCTCTCAAGCTGAAAATGTTAAAGCGATGTTAGATTCAGCTCAAGTTATGGTAGAACAGGCAAATATAAAAGCTAGACAGATGGCTAGTCTATTTAACTATCTTAAGATGAAAGCCCCTTCAGATGGTGTAATTGTTAGAAGAAACATTAAAGTTGGTGATATGATTATGCCTGGTATGCTTACTATTATGATGGTTGATACAGAAGATTTAGAGGTTCATGTCTCTGTTTCTGAAAGTATTATCTCTAAAGTCTCTGTTGGGCAAAAGCTTGTAGTTAAAATCCCTTCTATTAAATATAGTACTGTTGGAACTATTAAAGCCATTGTACCTGCGGCAAATCCAATGACCCATAAAATTCAGATGCGTATAACTTTTGATAGAGGAGACAAAAATATCTTCCCTGGTATGTATGCTAAAGTAGTTATAAAAGATAAAAAATAGACCTCTCAAAAAATCTCCTTTATGCGTCGGTTCAGCCGACGTAATATATAATTTCATCATATCTTCAACAATGGAACATAATGATACAACTAACTAATCTCTCAAAAAGCTTCGGTGAACAAATACTTTTTAAAAACATTAACCTAAAGATAAATGCCAATCAAAAAATAGGTCTTATTGGACGAAATGGTTCAGGAAAATCTACACTTTTTAAAATTATATTAGGAGAGGAGAGTTACGACAGTGGTAAGGTCTTGATTCCTAAAAACTATAAAATAGGAACACTACGTCAACACTTGGTCTTTACCAAACCTACTGTAAGAGAGGAGTGTTCTTTAGTTCTAAGTGAAGATGAGCAGTATAACTTCTATAAAATAGAGAAGATACTATTTGGACTAGGCTTTACAAGTGAAGATTTAGAGAAAGACCCTATGAGCTTTTCAGGTGGGTATCAGATTCGTATTAACTTAGCAAAACTCTTAGCAACTGAACCCAATATGCTCCTACTAGATGAGCCTACAAACTACCTTGACCTACTCTCCTTGCGTTGGCTAAAACAATTTATACGCTCTTTTGAAGGAGAAGTAATTTTAATTACTCATGACCGTGAGTTTATGGACTCTGTTACTACTCATACTATGGGAATTGGGCGTAAATCTCTACGTATTATTCAAGGTAATACTAAAAAGTATGATGAGACCTTAGCCCTAAGTGATGAGACTTATGAGAAGACACGCCAAAACCAAGAGAAAAAGCGTAAAGAGTTAGAGGAGTTTGTAGCAAAGAACAAAGCACGAGCCTCAACAGCTGCCCTAGCACAGTCAAAACAGAAGATTCTTGATAAGATGGAAGAGATGGAGAGTTTAGAGAGTGAGAGCAATCTTGCTTTTAACTTTAACTACAAAGAGACCCCTGCAAAAATTAATTTAAGAGTTGAAAAGTTGGCATTTGGCTACAAAGAAGATGAAAAGCTCTTTGAAAATCTCTCTTTTGCCCTAGAGAATGGAAAAACCTTAGCTATTATTGGTAAAAATGGTAAAGGAAAATCTACTCTGCTAAATGTCATATCTGGAGAGTTAAAAGCACAAGAGGGTGAACTAAAATTTCACCCATCTACAGCTATGGCTCACTTTGGACAGACAAATATTGAACGGCTCAACCCTAACAACTCTATTATAGATGAAATTTCATCGGTAACTTTAAAGCTTGGAATTGCCCAGACACGAAGTATCTGTGGAACAATGATGTTTAGTAGAGAGTTAGCCGACAAGAAAATCTCTGTTCTTTCAGGTGGTGAACGTAGCCGTGTTATGTTAGGAAAGATTATAGCTACTGAGGCTAACCTACTTCTACTAGATGAGCCTACCAACCACCTAGATATGTACTCTATTGATTCTCTCTGCACAGCTATAGAGAAGTTTAAAGGCTCAACCATTATGGTTACTCACTCTGAGATGCTTCTACGTCGTTTAGCAGATGCTTTGGTTATCTTTCATAAAGGTGGGGCTGAGTATTTTGATGGAACTTACGATGAGTTTTTAGAAAAGATAGGTTGGGAAGAGGAAGGTGGAGTAGTTGAGAATAAACCTAAACAGTCACAAAAACCTAAACTAAGTAGAGCTGAAATCAAAAAGCAACGCTCAGCACTCATTCAAGCACGAAGCAAAGAGAATGCACCACATAAAAAAGAGTTAGAGTTTTGCGAAGAGAAGATTATGGAGCTTGAAGAGGAGCTAGAGGCAGAAAATGAGAAGTTAATGAAAGCCTCTGAGAGTGGTGATAACTCTGCAATGATAGAGGCTTCTCAAACTATTGGAAAGCTTCAATCAGAGATTGATGAGTTGTTTGAGCGTCTTGAAGTGGCTTCAGAAGCTTTAGATGAGATTGAAGAGAGATATGAACCTTTATTTAAAGAGTTAGCATAGGGTGCGTTTCCTAAATTAAAGCAAAATCTCTCTCTGCCCCTTATTGTTAGGAGCTGAAAGAACCCCCATCTCTTGAAGCTGTTCAATAATATTTGCTGAACGATTATAACCAATTTGAAGTTTTCGTTGCAGATAAGATATAGAGGTCTTTTGGTCATTTAAAACAATCTGCTTTGCCTCTTCATACAACTCATCTAACTCACCTTGTATACCAACTCCTACTTTTGCATCAGAACCATCTTGAACTAAATATCGTTCATCATAGTCAGGAGCTCTCTGCTCTTTTAAAAACTCTACAATCTCCTCAATCTCTTCCTCAGAGTTCCATGGAGCATGTATACGCACTAAACCATTAGTCCCTGGAGGAGTAAAGAGAGCATCTCCCTTTCCAAGTAGAGTGTCAGCTCCTAGTGCATCTAAAATAACCTTTGAGTCAATTCGTTGCCCTACTCTGTAAGAGAGTCTTGATGGTAAGTTTGCTTTAATAAGACCTGTAACAACATCGACACTTGGTCTCTGTGTTGCAACTATAAGGTGAATACCAGCTGCTCTAGCCATCTGTGCTAATCTTGCTATGGAGTACTCAACATCTTTACCACCATTCATCATAAGGTCAGCCAACTCATCAATAATTACAACAATAAATGGCATAGGGTCAATACCCTTCTTTTTTGCCTTTTCATTATAGTTGTCAATATTTTTAGTACGACTCTCTGCCATTAACTTATAGCGACGCTCCATCTCTCCTACCATATTGGCTAAAGCAGCTATCGCTTTTGCAGCATCTGTAATAACAGGAGTAATAAGATGTGGAATATCATTATAGATAGAAAACTCCAACATCTTAGGGTCAATCAACATAAGTTTGAGTGAGTCAGGGTCATTTCTATATAGCAATGATAAAATCATGGCGTTAATACCTACAGATTTACCAGAACCTGTAGTTCCTGCAATCAGCAAGTGAGGCAACTTTTTAAGGTCTGTTACAAATGGATTACCTACAATATCTTTACCTAAAGCAATAGTAAGTGGTGACTTAGAAGTCTGAAAAAGTTCACTCTCTAAAATGTCTCGTAAGTAAATGGTATCAAAACTGTCATTTGGTATCTCTATTCCTATTACATCTCGCCCAGGGATTGGAGCTTGAATACGAATAGTCTCTGCTCTTAGTGCCATGGCAAGGTCATCTTGCAAGTTTAAAATTTTAGAGACTTTAACATTGGCAGCTGGTTTAAACTCAAAAGTAGTAACTAATGGTCCTGAGTAAATGTCCATAACTTCACCAGTAATTTTAAACTGTCCCAATTTATCAAGAAGTTCATGTACTTTACGGTCTATCTCCTCTTCATCAATCTTTCTAGAACTCTTTGGTGCTTCTTCTAAAAACTCTAAATATGGTAAGATAAAATCTTCAGGCTCTTCAATCTCACCCTTTTCAAGTTGTTCCATCAATGCACGGTTTTCTTCTAACTCATCAATAATCTTTGTACTTTTTTTTACTAATACCTCTTCATCAGATAGAACAACAGGTTCAATAGACGACACCTCATCTTCTACCTTTGGCTCTTTATCTACCATAGATTGCAAAGGTTCAATAGTTAAGTTTCCAATCTCCTCAATAGGACGCTCTTCTAGTATAGGTCTCTCTTGCACAACCTTTTTCTTCTTAACTGTTTTTTTCTTATGAGAAATTTTTTTAGGTCTCTTTTGCTTTACTATTTTTGTTTTATCTTCACTATTTGTTCTTCTAGCTCGTCTTTGAGCAACGATTGTTGTCATACTCTCTGTACTTTTTTTATCAAAAAATGGATTTTCAATTTTATTCCAAAATAACTTGCTTTTGTTTATAATAATTTCAATATATTTTACAACAAATTGTATAGCACGTTTTACATCTGGAATATCATTCAATATTAATATTAAAGCAACCAAAGTTGATAAAATCCATAAAAGCCACATTCCAGCTTTACCAATATATGGATTTAAAAAATCATACAAGCTTAATGAAATTGCTCCACTCTTATAAATATCTACAACCAAAGATTGAAATAGAAGAGCTGAGATAAACAGAAGCATCCAACCCGTATGAAACTCTATATCTTTCAATAGCTTTTCATCTTTATAAACTTTATATAGAGGAAATAGTAACATAAGTAGATTGAGATAAGCCAAATATCCAAAAAGTTCAATATTTCCTTCTCCAAAACTTTGCCCTATTTTACCAACCATCTCTGTTGAATGAAAAATAGTAGAAAATGACCCATAGATAAAGATTATCATAAATATTAGTATAAAAATATGCACTAAGACTCCTAAAATATTTAAAAAATTATAACATCATTTTAAACAAAAATCCCAAAGATAGTCTCTTTTAAACCATTTTTAACATCTTTTTTGTAAATTCCTTGTTATTTTAAAAAAAAAATTGTAGAATTGAGTATAAATATTTTACAAAGGATGATTTAATGAGAAAAGCAGAATTTATTGATGCAGTATCAGAGAAGTCGGGTTTATCTAAAAAAGATGCAAATGAAGCACTAAATGCAATATTGGAGACAATTACAGATGCACTAAAAGAGGGTAAAACTGTAAGTTTTATTGGTTTTGGTTCATTCTCAACAGTAGAGAGAGCCGCAAGAGAAGCAAGAGTTCCACTTACAGGTAAAACTGTTCAAATTCCTGCTAGAAAAGCAGTTAAATTTAAAGTTGGAAAATCTTTAAAAGACGCAGTAGCGTAATTAACAATTATTTAAGCTTCATCACTGTATACTTGCACTCCAATTTCATATTGGATTGTGCCACAGTGATGGAACTGGTAGACTTGGTAGACTCAAAATCTTCTGCCTTCGGGCGTGTCGGTTCGAATCCGACCTGTGGTACCACCTCTTATAACTTTTCCCACATATTTTACATATTAATATATATTTTTTTGATATACTTCTTAATATAAATATACCACCACAGGAACAGTATGAAATTAGTTGTAGCCATTACAGGTGCTTCAGGCATAGAACTTGGAAAAAAGTTCATTGAGTATCTTCCAAAAGATATAGAGGTACATCTTATTACTTCAAATAATGCTTTAACCGTTAACCACTTTGAAAACTCAAACATTGTCTTTCATGATAACTCCAATATTGCTTCATCTATCGCTTCAGGCTCTTTTCAAGTAGATATAACTGTTGTTATTCCATGTAGTATGAACTCACTAGCTAAAATTGCATGTGGCATTGCAGATAATTTAGTAACAAGAACAGCCTCCGTAGCACTTAAAGAGCAGAAAAAGCTACTTCTTGCTCCTAGAGAACTTCCTTTCTCTGCTATTGCATTAGAAAATATGGAAAAGTTGGCTAAACTTGGTGTAATTATTGCCCCTCCTATTATGGGTTTTTACTCAGAGTCGCAAACTATTGAAGAGATGGAACGGTTTATTATTGGAAAGTGGTACGATGTACTAGGCATAGAGAACAACCTATATAAGCGATGGAACTAGATGAACAAAAATAGAATAGCAATCTACCCTGGAACTTTTGACCCTCTTACACTTGGTCATTTAGATATTATTGAGCGTTCAGCAAATATGTTTGACAAAATCATTGTAGCTATTGGAGAAAACCCTAGTAAAACCCCTCTCTTTTCTATTGAAGAGAGAATAGATATGATAGAAAAAGCAACAGCTCATCTTAAAAATATAGAAGTAATAAAGTTTCATTCATTGCTAGTTGACCTCTCAACTGAACTAGATGCTAACATTATTATAAGAGGGATTCGCTCATCTACCGATTTTGAGTATGAACAGCAGATGGGATATGCTAATGTCTCACTCAAAAAAGAACTAGAGACTATCTATCTTATGCCAAAACTTGAGTACTCCTTTATCTCCTCATCGGTAGTTAGAGCTATTTTAAAATTCGGTGGAGAGATTGACCACTTAGTTCCAAAATCTATTTTAAATGAGATAAAATCAAAAGGTAAAAAGTAAATGTATATACTATTTGAAGGCATTGACACCTGTGGAAAAAGCACACAGATAGAGCGAATAGCTCAAAAATTTAAAAATGTAGTCGTAACAAAAGAGCCTGGAGGAACTCCATTTGGCATTAAGGCTAGAGAGATTTTACTCCAAGATTCACTTACATCAAAAAGAGCTGAACTACTCCTCTTTTTAGCCGACAGAGCTGAACACTACTCCCAAGTCATTAAACCAAATAGAGATAAATTAATTCTCTCTGACAGAGGCTTCCTCTCTGGAATTGGTTATGCCCTTGCAAATGATGACTTTGATTTTGAACATCTAGTAGAACTCAACAGATTTGCACTAGAGGAGCATTTTCCTGACCTTATTGTTCTTTTTATTACAAATATGGAGACACTAAAAGAGCGTTTAGGAGAGAAAGAGTTAGATGGTATTGAGTTGCGTGGATTGGAGTATTTAATCTATGTGCAAAACCATATGAAAGAGAGTTTAGAGAAGCTAGAGCTACCTCATCTGCTTATAGATGCTACTGATAATATAGAGAGTATTGAAAATACTATTGTTCAACACATCTCTACACTACATACTAAGATATATTAATATTTAAACACCCTAAAGAAGATGGATAGTCTCTCTGCCTACAAATCATTTGGGCTAAAGAATCAATCTGCTCCTCTAGCAATTCAGAAGAGAAAGAGATATTCTCTTCTACATTCTCAATATATTCAAGCTCTATCAAGTTATTTTTAATAGCTTTTACCATATCAACTACTGATGATACTTTTACAATCTCACATCGAGCATAAGCTCTTGTTGGAAAACTAACCTCTGCAACACGAAGAGTTGGGTCATCTCCTGGAATCTGTTGAGCACCAAAGAGAGGCTTTGAACCTACTGTAGCTTCTGAAAAATTAGGAATAAATCTACTTAAATGCTCTATTGCTAACTTTGTACGCTCCTCTATCTCTTCTTGACTCCACGACTTCTCTATCTTCTCAATAAACTTTTTTTTAAGCTTTGGTTGACAACTAAAAGAGGTATTAACAACTAAACCATCATCATAAAGAGTAATACTATTAGTCATACCATGTAGTTGAAAATATCCATTAGGGTAAGGGGTAAATTGCCCCATTCCTTGTGGTGTGCCTCTCTCTCCATGAAAGATAATCTCAGGAAATGGTGTCTGCTCTTTGCTCTTCCAATGGCTCACATAGGCAGCTTTAAACTCTACCATTCGTTTACAAGGAACACCGAGCATATCGTCTATTTTTCCTGTTCTAAAACCTGCTGAGTTGATAAGGTAGTCAAAGCTCTCTTGTTTATTATTGTAGCCTACTAGCCAACCCTCTTCTTCTCTTTGAATATTGGTCACTTCGGTATCTCTTTTTAATGTAACATTTTTCATATTTTCTAATATTAATGTTGCACCTGATGCTAAACGGAAGAGATTTAATCCATACTCTTGAACTAAAATAAGAGGAAATTGTACCGTCTCAAAGTCTAAATTTTGAGAAACTGCAACCATCCATTCATCTGAATCTTTAGGTTTAGTCGGAACATTTTTAGACTTTAGCCTCTCTAAATCCTCTCTTGAGTAGAGTCTAAAGTACTCTCTAGGCTCTCCTAAAACTTGGTTGCTACTATCTTTTTCAATAAGCCTCTCATACTCTTTTGTCAAAAGCTTTAAACGTAGCAAGAGTTGCTTTGGGGACTGTTTATCTGTAGAAGGCAAAGCAATAACAGTAGGACGATAGTCCACTACAAAAGGATAAAACTTTAAAAAATCTATCGACTGTTTTAGTAGTTTAATACACTGCTCATCTGAAATCTCTCTATAGAGATTTCCCCCTGCATGAAGATGACAAAAGGGTGGACCAGAGACAAGACTAGACTCTCTTTCAAAAATGGTTACATCTAACCCAAGCTTGGCAAGGTAAATAGCAGAGGTAGCTCCAGCTACACCACCACCGACAATGGCTATTTTTATTTTTCTCATTTTAAACTCTCTAAAATATCTTCAAATCTATTACAAACTATAGTAGGTTCATAACTCTCAATACTCTCACCATAATTGTAACCATAAGTTACTCCAATAGAATCTATATTGGCTGATTTTCCAGCTAAAATATCATTTTTAGAGTCACCAATCATAACACTTTTACTTGGAGATATGTCAAGTTTTTGGCAAACATAGAGTAGAGGTAGTGGATTTGGCTTTTTCTCATCTAAACTATCACCACCTAAGATAACCTCAAACAAATCATTTAGACCAAATTCTTTTAAAATAGGCTCAACAAAAAGAAAAGGTTTATTTGTCACAATGGCAAGTTTGTATCCTTGTTCCTTTAGGGTTTTTAGAGTAGTTATAACATTTGGATAGGTAACTGTCTCTACAGTTAAATTTTTAGAGTAAAAATCTAAAAGTATCTTAAGTGCATTTTTCCAATAACTCTCTTCTAAGCTAGTATCAATAGTTATAGAGCCTGATAAAGCTCGTTTAACCAATGTCTCAGCTCCATTTCCTACCCAATGGTGTATTGTCTCTATGTCGTAAGTTGGAAGATTTAGAGTTTTTAGTGTATGGTTAACTGATAAAGCTAAATCACCTGAACTATCTATTAACGTTCCATCTAAATCAAATATGAGTAATTTTTTATCTTTTAGTTTCAATATTAAATACCTATTTTATTTTAAGTATAACATATTTAGGATAAAATCACTCCTATTTAAAGAAACTATAAATATCTTCAGGAATAGCTTTTGGGCGACCATCTTTTACAAATACTAAAGTAACTATCATCTCAAAAATTGTTATTTTATTTTTAAGTACAATCTGCTTAAGGAGTATTGAGGCTGCTCTTTTTTTTATAACTTCCGTTTTTACCTCTAACATATCACCGAGTTTTGCCATACCCAAAAAGTCTGCATCTATATGACGAACTACAAAGCCACTCTTCTCTTCACCTATAGGTATTTTCCCTTGAGAAAAAAAGAGTTCAGACCTTGCTCTTTCACAATATTTTAGGTAGTTTGTATGATAGACTATACCACCTGCATCAGTATCTTCGTAGTAGACGCGTATTTTCATCTATTAGTTCTCTATAAGATATAACGAGTAGTATCCTCATCATCAACAACTTTTTCAAGCTTCTCATCAATAAGGGTTATGTCAACATTAATAGTTTGACCTGCAAACTCATCTGCATTAAAAGAGATGTCCTCTACAATCTTTTCCATAATAGTATGAAGTCGTCTAGCTCCAATATCTTCTGTTTTTTCATTTGCTGTTGCAGAGTATTGTGCTATAGCTCTTAAAGCATCCTCTTCAAATACCAAATCTACATCTTCAACTGAAAGAAGAGCTTTATACTGCTTAATAAGTGAATTTTTAGGCTCTGTTAAGATTCTATAGAGTGCTTCTTCATCAAGAAAATCAAGCTCAACTCTTAAAGGGAAACGCCCCTGAAGCTCTGGAATAAGGTCACTAGGTTTAGAGAGATGAAATGCCCCTGCTGATATAAATAAGATATGGTCGGTTTTCACTTGCCCTATTCTTGTTTGAACATTTGAACCTTCTACAATAGGAAGTAAATCTCTTTGAACCCCCTCTTTACTTGGGTCTTGACGTGATGAAGAGTTTGCAGGAACAGCAATCTTGTCTATCTCGTCAATAAAGACAATTCCACCCTCTTCTATCTTCTTTAACGCCAAATCTTTTAACTTCTCTTCATCAAAAAGCTCTTCACTAGCCTCTTGAGCTAAAATACTTTTAGCCTGTTTAACTGTAACCTCTTTAGTTTTCCCCTTTTTATTAATACCACCAATAACTTTTATGATAGACTCTTGTACATTTGCCATCTCTGGAGGCATATTTCCAGCACCCATTACATCAATAGTTGGTGTTGGCATATTAACTTCAATCTTTAAATGGTCAAGTTCACCATTAGCTAACTTCTCCTGCATCTTTGCAAATGAAGCCTCATAGTCTGCCTGTTTTTGTTCACTTGCACCTGCTGGAAGAGGAGGTAGAAGTTTCTCTATGATTTTATTTTCAATATAAGCTTCTATCTTCTCTTTATTTAACTCATTTTGCTCTTCACGTACTAAAACTAAAGCATTAGCAGCTAAGTCACGAATCATTGACTCAACATCTCGACCTACAAAACCTACTTCTGTAAATTTACTTGCTTCTACTTTAACAAAAGGTAAACGCATCATAGTTGAGAGTCTTCTCGCAATCTCAGTCTTACCCACCCCTGTGCTTCCTATCATTAGGATATTTTTTGGCATAACATCACGTTGTAACTCAGGGTCTAACTGTAAACGTCTATAACGGTTACGAAGTGCTACAGCAATAGTTTTTTTAGCATTTTGTTGCCCTATAACATATTTATCTAAAAATGCAACAATCTCTTTTGGTGTTAGATTAGTTGGTATAATAGTACTCAATTAAAGCTCCAATAATTTAATGTTTGTATTGGTGTAGATACAAATCTCACCTGCAATGGTTAAAGACTCTTTAACCAACTCTTTAGCACTAAGGTTTCCGTGCTTATCTAAGGCTCTAGCAGCAGCAATAGCATAATTTCCACCAGAACCAATAGATGCAATCTTACCATCTTCTGGTTCAACTACATCACCTGTTCCTGTTAAAATAAAAACATGCTCACGATTTAAAACTAACATCATAGCCTCTAGTTGACGCAGATGTTTATCTTTTCTCCACATTTTAGAAAACTCAATAACTGATTTTAAGATGTCACCCTTTTTCTCTTCTAAAATAGTCTCAAACATATCAAAAAGATTAAAAGCATCGGCTGTACTTCCTGCAAAACCTGCTAAAATTTTTCCTTTATATAGAGAACGTATTTTAGTAGCATTACCCTTTAAGATAGTATTTCCAAAGCTAACCTGTCCATCACCACCAATAACAGCATTGTCTTTACCTTTATAGGCAAGTATTGTTGTTGCGTGAAACACTCTACTCTTCTCCTTTAATCTCTACGGTTACATGAGCATGAATTCCATGACCCAATTTAATACCTACTTTATGTTCACCTACAGTTTTTAGTGCTTTTTTAAGCTCTACTGTCTTTTTATCAATCTCTATGTTCATTTGCTCCTTAATTGCTTTAGCAATATCATCTTTACCTACTGACCCTTGGATTCCAGCAGGGGCAAGTTTTTTAATAATAATAATTGGTTTTGAAGATAACTCTTTTTCTTCTTTTTTCAATCGCTCTAAAGTCTCTTTTAACTCTTTTGCTTTTCTCTCTTGCTCTGATTTCCAGTGAGCAATAACTTCAGGAGTAGCTAATTTAGCCATTCCTTTTGCAATTAAGAAGTTTTGACCATAGCCATCTTTTACCTCTTTAATTTCGCCTTTTTTACCTAGGCTTTTTACGTCTTTTATTAAAAGTACTTTCATAGTAATATCCTCTATTTTTAGTAATCCATAATTTTAGCAAGTTTTTTTTAGATATGAGTTATATTTATCTTATATCTTTCAAGAAAAGAACATTTTATGTTAAATATAATTTTTTTATCTTATAATAATGGTTATGAAAAACTTTATTGAGCATATATCTAAACAGATTAACATTACTAATATTAGAAATCGAACTAAAATAGCTTCCATTTTTATTACAGTTATTTTTATTTTTATCTTTATACTTTTATCTTTTTCTAATGTTCCATATAACTATATATTACAAGCACTTCTTGCTACTTTTTATCTTTTACTTATATTAGCTATTAAACAGTTAAATCAGATATTTAATGAAACATATACTATCCAAAAACGTTACCAATGGGCAAAAGAGCAACTTGCAACAAAAGAGAAAAAGCTTACTGCATTTTTGAAACAAGCTCCTATTGGTATCTTTTACTATGACCATAATCTTAATATTATTAGATATAACAGTATGTTTAAAAAACTTCTTGGTTTAGATAAAAATTTAAAAAAATTTAATCTTAACACATTAAAAGATAAAAAAGTTATAGATACACTCAAATATGTACTTGTTAACTCTTCCCAAAAAGAGACTATAGGCTCTTTTAATATTACATTCCAAGACAATCCAATATGGATTGAGCTTACATGCTCCTCACTACTTGATGACAACAATGAGATTATTGGTGGTATAGGTACAATAGAAGATAAAAGTATTGAGCATAATACTTATGAAAAAATCAACTACATATCTTTACACGACGCATTAACAGACCTCCCAAACAGAAGAAACTATCAAAACTATATGAAAAAAATGATAGAAAAAGTAGAGCATATTGATTACTACTCTTTTCTTTTTTATATGGACTTAAACCACTTTAAACAGATTAATGATACATTTGGTCACATTGTAGGCGACAAACTTCTACTAGAAGTAGCCTCTCGTCTAAAAACTTTAAAGATTGACAAAAAATATCTCTCAAGAATTGGTGGAGATGAATTTATTATGATAATTCCTTTCTATACCAAAAATATTAAAGTAGCAAGAAAAGAGGCAAAGAATATAGCATTAAAAATTAAAGAGATATTTAATGAAGCATTTCAAATTGAAGGCTTAGACCTCTACATGACAAGTAGTATAGGAATCGTTCTTATTGAGCCAAATTCAAATAATACAGAGCAGATTATTCGTAAAGCAGATATGGCAATGTACCAAACAAAACGTGAAGGATTAAATAACATAAGATTTTATGACCACTCCTTGGACTTACAACAACAAGAACTTACCTCTTTACAACATGACCTAAAATCTGCCATAGATAACAATGAACTTGAACTATATTATCAACCTATAGTCTCTATTCGTAACAATACTCTAAATGCTGTAGAGGCATTAATTAGATGGAATCACCCTACTAAAGGTCTCATTATGCCAGATAAATTTATTCCTATGGCAACTGAATCTGGACTTATTACCAAAATAGGTTGGTGGGTTGCAAAGGAGGCTTGTAAACAACTCTATGTTTGGAAAAATGCACACATTATCAACTTTGAATATATCTCTATTAATATCAATGCAAGACAGCTAAATGAGATTAATTTTGTAGAGCAACTTGATGAGTGCATAACTAAAGGAAACATTAGTCCCTCACTTATAAAACTCGATTTAACAGAAACTACACTACTAGACAACTTTACAAAGACTCAAGAGATTATTCAAAAACTAAAAGATAAAGGTATTGAGTGTAGCATAGATGATTTTGGAACAGGTTACTCCTCTCTTTCATATCTTAAAAAGATAGCCTTTAAAGTTCTTAAAATAGATAAGATATTTATTAATGACATCTTAACCAATCCAGATAGCCAAGAGTTGGTAAAAAGTATTATAGCCATTGGAAAACAGTTTAACTATAAAATTATTATAGAGGGAATAGAGAATGAACAGCAAAGAGAGAAACTAATGGAAATAGATGACTCCATCTACTACCAAGGCTACCTATGCTCAAAAGCTATTCCTGCTAAAGAGTTTGAACAGAAGTTTTTAACCTATATTTATCATATCTAAAATCTTAGAGAGTGAAATCTTATGACCTCTATAGAGTACCAACTCCAAAGCCTCTATGGCTTTGGAGTATTTGCTGTTATTTTGTGCCAATAAAATCTCTAACAGCTCTTTATGACTCTTTGCACCTCTAATCTGCTCTGCTAAACTATCTTCATCGTTTTTTACTATAGGCTTTTTTCGTCTAAATAGGTCACGAGGCATTAAAAAACCAGCCATAAAGACAAAAATATAAGAGAACAACCAACTCCACCAATCCCAATCAATAGGTTTTGAGACGGCAGGTACATCTTCACTATCGAGTAAGCTCTCCTCTTTTACCTTATCTACTTCTATCTTATATTCAGGAATTTTTAGAGTATATACCTTTTTACTCTTTGGGTTAAAAGCTTTTAACTCTATAGAGGGTAGAGTAAAACTCTCTTTAGCTGAGATAGCATACTCCCACTCTATATCGGTAGTTGTTCCATCTTTAGTGTGGAACTTTTTAACCTTTGGAGCTTGGTGAAAGAGTCTATAGCTTTTACTCTCTTTTAAAATATCAAAAGGCTCAACCTCTCCTCTACCCTTTAATTTAACCTTAAAATTAATAGGGTCAAATGCTTCTGTCTTTTGTCTATCTAAACTATGAGTCAGTTTAAAATCACCTACCAATTCAACACCTTTAGGCAGAGCTTTAACATCTAAAAATATTGGCTTTAAACTAACTACTATATCCTCTTTCTCCAAACGTTTAACACTATCTCTATCTCCTGAAATAGAGTAGGTAACTTTGTCATCATCGGTCAAAGACTTCACCATCTCAAACTCAATCTTAACTCTACCACTCTTTTTAGGATAGATTAGGTAACTATACTCATGTCGTAAATCATGATACTTCTCACGCTCCTTAAGCCCTATTTGATAAAAGCTATAATCTTTAGAACTCTTTAGTGTAAAATTAAAAAGCATAACCTTAGAGTGGTCAAGCTGAGAGATATTGACATCTAAAAGTACAGCCTCTTGTTTATATGGGGTGGTAGTTGAAAGATAAAAACTATAAGCAACATCCTCTTGGGCGTAAAGAGTTTTTAAGATTAGAAAATAGAAGAGGAGTATTTTTAGTTTTAGCATTATTGCTCTTATTTTTTAGTTTGATTATAGCATAAATCTGTAGTATTATTTATGGGTAATGAGGTAGAGATATTGCTCTACCAATATTATCATATAGTTTTTTAAATCCTCTCAGCAGGAGTGTCACCCTTAAAAGCCATCTCTTCAGCTCTTTTAAGAATCTTCATTGCCCCTTTTTTTATCATAAGCTCTGCAAGAAGTAGCCCTAAACCTTTACAAGCTATTCTTGAAGCAGATACTTGCTCTTCTAAAATCTTTGAACCATCTGGGTAACCTACCATTGCTTTTACAGTTACTAAACCAACTTCATCTATAGTTGCATTAACAGCAACAGGAGCAGAACAACCTGCTCCAATCTCACTAATAAAATCTCGTTCTATTTGAGAAGCTAAAAAAGTATCTTCATGATTTAGAATTTTAACAACTTTACGAACTTCATCATCGTTACTCTTAATCTGAATACCTAAAGCAGCTTGACCCATAGGAGGAATCATAACAGAGAGAGGAAGCTTTTCAGTAAAAGGAATATCTTTTAAAAGGTCTAAGCGATTTAGCCCAATAAATGCTAAAATAATTGCATCATATTGACCTTCTGCTAATTTTCTAAGACGAGTATTTACATTACCTCGTAAATCTTTTACCTTTAAGTCAGGACGAACAGAGAGTAGTTGCATACGTCTTCTTAAACTTGTTGTACCAACCACAGCACCTTTTGGAAGAGAGTGAAATGACTCATACTTATGAGAGAGAAAAACATCTGACTGGTCCTGACGTTCTGTAATAGCTGCTAACTCTAAACCTTCTGGCATATAAGATGGTACATCTTTTAAAGAGTGTACTGCTATATCTGCATTTCCTGCTAACATCTCATCTTCTAACTCTTTAGTAAAATGTCCTTTACCCCCAATAAGAGCAAGAGGTTTATCTAAAATTTTATCCCCATTTGAAGTAATTTCATTAAGTTCTACTTTAATATTTGGAAAAGCTCTCTCTATTCTATCACGGACATGATACGCTTGCCAAAGGGCAAGGTCACTAGCTCTAGTTGCTATGGTTACTGTTTTCAAAAAATCCCTTTTATTCTCTCTATTAATCGTTCAGTTCATTTCTTATTAATAAATTTTTTATACTCATTTCGACTTGGATCCCACTTACCATCAATATAGAGTGTAGGTGTTCCTGTCACCATTGATTGAGTTGCCATATCTCTATCAAATGTAATCTCTTTAGAGATTTTTTCATCATTAATCTCTTTTTCTGTTACATCAATACCAAACTGCTTTTTAATTTCACCTAAAACTTTAGTCGCATTGACTTCTGTTCGTCCAACTTTAAGTTTATAAAGCTCCATAACTTTATCTTCTTTTACACCTTTTGATTTAGCTACCTGCATTGCTCTTGTGATGATGTCAGATACAGGATGAATTCTTAAAAGAGGTAGATGATAATAGTAGAGTGCAAAGGTATCAGGATTCTCTTTTACTGCCTTATATACTTCAGGGACTTTTTCACGACAAAATGGACACATTGGATCGGTAAAAATCACCAATTTATGTTTAGCATCTTTATTTCCTGCAATTAAATGTTTTTCATCATAAACATTTGATTTAAGGTCTGGTTTAAGTACCATTTTTAAATCTTCACCTGTTTCAAGATTAATAAGTGTAGGAACAGTATAACCATCTTTTACAAAAAGTGTCTCAGGAACTGTTACTTTATCAAATATAGTTGGACCTTTTTTAACATTGGCATGGATATTTATAAAAAATGCTTCCCAACCTTTTGGTTCATCTAAAAGTTTAGAGTCAATAATATCAACTTTGGTTACTTTTACTTGTTTATTTTGAATCATATGATTTTTCACATAAGATTTTACCTCATCTGCATTACTTCCAGCACTAACGGTTAATGTGGTTATGACTGCTAGACTCAATAATCTCGACATCAATGACATCATCATCTCCTTGTTGATTTAAATTATTTATATTAGTTTTATTTTTAGAACTCGACATTGTACCAGCAAATTGTAAATAAAAAGTATATAGAAGTGCAATTACTCCTAAAATATCAGAAAAAACTCCTGGAACAATCAATAAGATTGCACCTAAAAAATAAGAAGTTGCCGAATCATGAAAAGTTTTCATGTCCAATTTTCCCATTGATAGACTCTGCATATTCATCTTTATATTTATATGTGCATTCTGAATAAGTCCCATTCCTATAATAAAAGTAGTTGCTATCCAAATAACTGACCACAAAAAACCAATACGAGCACCAACTTCTAAAGAGAAAAAAAGTTCTAAAAGAAAATAGACAAATATATAAATCATCTTATGCCAACTTCTCTATTAAAACATCAACTATACTCTCTAAAGAAACACTCTCTTTTGAGAGGTCTTTACGAGCAATAAGCTCAACTTTACCCTCACTAATATCATTACCCACAACAATAGCATAGTTTATTCCAATAAGCTCAAAATCTTTCATTTTAACACCAAATCCTGTCTTTTTATCGGCTCTGTCATCTAAAAGTACATCTATACCTTTAGCTTGAAGCTCATCATAGATTTTCTCGGCTACTTCTATCTGCTCTTCATTTTTTGCTTTAGCTACAATAATATCTACATTGTATGGAGCAGATGCTTTTGTCCAGACACACCCCTTTTCATCATGGTTTTGCTCTATGATTCCTGCTAAAAGACGACTAACACCAATACCATAAGTTCCCATAACAAAAGGCTCAAGCTTTTGATTTTCATTTAAGAACTCTGCTTTCATTGGTTCTGAGTATACTGTTCCTAATTGGAAAATATGTCCAGCTTCTATCCCTTTTGTTTGACTAAGATTTCCACCACACTTAGGACATTTTGTTTCATCTTCTGCTATAACCTCTACATTCGCTCCAAAGTCACAACTATCACAAACCATAATAGTGTCTTCTCCAGAGTCAGCTAATATCATAAACTCTTTTGAACCAGCCCCACCAATAGCTCCAGAGTCAGCCTCTACCACTTTAAACTCTAAACCTAAACGAGTAAAAATTTTTTTGTAAGTCTGCTCCATTAAGTCAAACTCTCGTTTCATATCTTCTACAGTAGCATGAAAACTATAAGCATCTTTCATAAGAAACTCACGACCTCTCATTAATCCAAAACGAGGTCTAACCTCATCTCTAAATTTCCAATTAATTTGATAAACATTTAGAGGAAGTTGCTTATAACTCTTAACTGTTTGACGTACTAAATTTACCATTGCCTCCTCATTGGTTGGACTAAGAGTAAAGCTGTTCTCATGTCTATCTTTAAAACGTAAAAGCTCTTTTCCAAACTTATCAGCTCTACCTGTCTCTTCCCAAAGACTAAGAGGAGTTACTATTGGTAAGTGGACTTCATTACATCCTGCTTTGTCTAACTCATCTTTTACTACAGCTCTTACTTTGTCTAAGGTTATTTTTCCTAATGGTAAGAAGTTGTATAGTCCTGCTCCACTAGCAGATTGAATAAAACCTGCTCTCAACAAAAGTTTATGAGAGGCTAAAACAGCATCATTTGGGGTCTCTTTTGTTGTTGGTATTAACATTCTTGAAAATCTCATTATCTATATCCTTTAACATGGTGTTCATTATCATATTGTTGTATATTACTATCATCTATATCTATATTAAATATCTCTCTAATCGCATCTACTTTATTACTTCCATTAGTTTGTGCTGAACTTTGTCGTAAATTTTGAGTAGCATCATGCAAAAAACGATTAAACATCTGCTCTGACATCTTTTTTATGTTCGACTCAAACTCTTTAGGAACAAATCTCTTCTTTATAGCACGATTTAGCTCTTTTTCTATAGCATTTTGTACTTGTAATCTCATCTCTTTTATAATTGGTTCTATAGAGAGTACTTTAATCCATGCGTAGTACTCATCTTTATACTTTAAGACTATCTCTTTAGCTTTAATAGCTTGTTCTTGCTTTAACGCATAATTTTCACTAGATATATTTTTTAGGTCATCTATTCTAAAGAGTTTTAAGTTCTCTAATCCCATATCTCCAATATCTCTTGGAATTGCCATATCGAACCAAACACGTTCTAAGTTTGCATTTTCTATCATCCATGGCTCAATAATAGGTTTTTTTGAAGAGGTAGCAGAGAACAAAAGACGGTAACGGTTTAAATATCTTGGTAAATTTTCAACACTAGCAGCTTTTACATTTTCACCTAACTCTTCTGCAATCTTTTCTGTTTTTTCAATATCTCTTCCCAAAAGGAGAACATCACAACCCAAACGCAAAAGGTTTTTTGTAGCAATAATCCCCATCTCTCCTGCCCCAATAACAATACCACGCATACCTGTTATATTGTCACCATAAATCTTATGAGCTTGTGCTACTGCTACAGAAGCTATAGATAGAGGTCTACTAGAGATAGATGTCTGGTTTCGAACTTCTGCTGCACACTTAACAGCCTGAGAAACTACACGATTTAATTTAGGACCTGCTGTTCCATTTTCATAAGAAAATCTAAATGCTTCTCGTACTTGACCTGTAATTTGCGATTCACCTATAACTAAAGAGTCTAAAGAAGATACAACAGAAAATATATGAACAATCGCATCTTCATCATCATACTTACGTCCAGAAGATTTTAACTTATAAAAATCAATACCTGATTTTTTACTCAATAGACCTAATATTGTATGATATGAAGAGAAGTTATCAGAAGTTGCAACCATTATCTCAACACGATTACAAGTAGAGACTACAAATGCTTCATGAATAAACTTAAACTCTACTAACTCATTTAAAAAAGTACTCTTCTCTTCTTCATCGGCAAATGCCATCTGCTCACGAAAAGCTTGTTCACAATTATTATGGTTAAATGATAAAATTTGATAATACATTAAAATGCTCTCTCAATCATCGCTTTTGCAATATTTGATAAGTCATTCTCTCCTAAAGACTCCATCAGCTCTATAGCTTCATCAATCAATGCTTTTGCTTCACTATAAGCTTTTTCTATAATCTTATGCTTCTTCATAGCAGATTTAATCCACTCTGCTTCATCTTGAGTTAAACGTTTACGATGAAGAGATAGTAAAAATGCTCTATCTTCCTCAGCTAAACTCTCAAAAAGATAGATATATGGTAAAGTAACCTTACCCTCTTCAAAATCATGTAAAGCAGGTTTTCCTAAAGTAGTACTATCTTGAGTAATATCTAAAATATCATCTATCATCTGAAAAGCTAGTCCAAGATTTCTACCATATTTCCTATAGGCTTGACGATTTTTCCCAACTAATATAGCAGCTGATTCAGCAGAAGCTTCCATTAAAGAGGCTGTCTTCTGATATAGCATCTTTAAGTAGGCATCTCTGTTTGTATGAAATCTTCTTGATAACTCTACATCAGCCAACTCTCCAAGACTTAATTGAACTACTGCATTAGATATAACTCTTGATACTTCAGGCGAGATTGAATTCAACTCAAAAAAAGCTTTTGAGTATAGTATATCTCCCATCATAATTGCTGTTTTATTGCCATCACTTGCATTAATAGAGACTTTTCCTCTTCTATGATAAGCATCATCAATGACATCATCGTGTAAAAGACTTGCTGCATGAATCATCTCAACTGTTGCAGCAGTTTTTATAACTTTTAAACTTGACCCTGCAATTTTTAAAATTAATTTAGTACGAAGTCGTTTACCATGTGGTATTTTTTTATAGAGTCTCTTTACATGACTATCTTCTAAGTCTGATATATACTGCTCTATCTTTCTCTCAACGGCATTAATCACCATTTTCCTTTTTTGTTTCTATCTATTAATTTTTAAAGATTATACCTTATACTCATTAAAAAATATATATTTATACCATTTTTTATTTAATTCCATAAACTGCTTTTACTTTAAATCCATTTTTTGTATCTTTAATAGTCATAAAGCCTTTAGAGTATCCTACTCCTCTTTTTCCACTAGAATTAGATACATACCATTTAGTATGGGTCTTAATATCACAATAGTTTACTCCATTTTTGCTATATCTTTTTAAAACTTTAAAATTTAATAGTTTAAAATTTCTATGTTTCCATTTTCGATTATATGCACGAACTGATTTACCAACTTTTGCAGGTGTTATATTTTTAAATTTAAAATATCTTTTTATCTTACTGTCATAAAGCTTCATGATTTTTTTAGATGAAGAGTGTGCTGTTATTTTCATATAGTTATCTAAAAACTTCTTTAAATTTGCCTCTGAAAATATTTCACTTAAATTACTATCTTTTTGAATACTCCTATTATCTTCTTTATCTGTTATATTGCTATCATTTACTTTTATTATATTTTTAGTAATATTTATGTCTCTATCTACACTATCTGTTGTTATATTTTTTTCAATCACTAGAGATTTTTGCTTTGTTATATTTAGCTCTTTTTTAGGTAAATCCACTATTTTTTTATTAGTTATATTTGCCTCTTCTACTTTATTGTCCTCAATAATTTTAGTTACATTTAATTCTGTTTTAGAACTCTCTGGTATCTTTTTATCAGCTTGGGTTCTATTTACCTCAACAATGTTCTTCTTAGTAGTGGATATTACTGTATTGTTTTTATCTTGAGTAGTATTTAACTCTATAGGTTTTTTATCACTACTCCAGATATTAAGTGCAGTTGTTTTTAGTTTATCACCATATTGATTAAAAGCAAAAGTTAAACCACCTACAACCATTAATAAAACAACTCCAATTAAAACTACAGAAGAGCTTTTTTTCTTCTCCTCTACTATCTGAGTCAACTCTTCTAAACGTGGTAATTTTGTATCCTCTTTAGGCTCAAACTGTAAATAAGCCTCTACTTTTGCATTAGGAGTATATGCCATACAACTATAAATAGTATTATTTTCTTCAAAGTAAGCAAAAACTTTAATCTCATCTTTAATATATCTTCGATGAAGATTATTATCTATTTCTCTTATAATCTCAGCTTTTCTTTTATTGAATACCCCTTGTGCCTCAGGTATTGTCTCTACACTACTACCTTTTCTCTCTGAAAATACCTCTAAAAAAAGCTCTTTTATAACAAAAAAGCTCCCCTCCCGATGGATATTTTTCACTAAATAGAGAATTTCAAAATCATCTTCACCTAAAACATCTATAATTTTATAGTGACCACCTATTATAGTACCATTTGCTAAATATTTACTACTCATTCTTCTTATACCTTTGTAGAGCTCTTTACAATCCAAAAAGAATAATAACCAAAAAAATTATATTTTATTCTAAAATATCATAACTAAATTTTAAAAAACATCAAATAAAATCTTCTTAATCTCTTTTCTCATCTCTAAAGATAATATTTTTTCATTTGAAAAAATAAAAAATGGTACAGAGTTTGCCATAGAGGTCTTTAATCTTTTTCGTAATGTAGATATTTCATCTATAATCAATGTTTTTTTACCATCATAAAGCAAAAAGTTTTTATCTATTCCAATAGACATAGAGACAATGCTATAACTATAAAACTTATTATCTTTACCGTACTTCTCTATAAGACTTTCTAAATGCTCCTCTAACTTCTTACGTTTCTCTTTTGAAATAGAACCAAACTTCTCTCTAAACTTAAAACGTTCATCTGTAGTAAGTCCCAAAACATTATAAAACTCTGAAAGATTTTTCCAACTTGCATTAAACAGATGCTTTCCAAAGAGTATATCTTCAAATGCAGCTAAATAGTAACGCTCTTTGTAAGTTAAACTAAGTTGATACTTTATCTTAAAATACTCCTTCTTAAAGAGTGAAATAAGCCAATTTTCATCAAGTTGAGAGATAATATCTAACTGTTTTTCAGGATTCTTTTCAGTAGTAAACTTCCACATCATCGCTACCGTTTCATAAACCTTTTTCTCCTTTGGAGCAATAGTCAAGAAATCCTTTGCTAAAAAAGTGATAACCTTTTCAAGTAGAGTATCTAAATGACTAATCTGATGAGTAAAAAAGACCTTTTTATATAGATTAAAACGACTCTCTAGTAGATGTTCAATATCATAAAGCCCAGAAGTCAAAAAACAGAGTTTAAATCTATCATTCTCCTCTACTAAAATTACCTCTCGTGTAACACGTAAAAAGTCCGATGAAGTAGAGATATAACCACTTGCTAGAAGGTCACGATTAATGTAGTCAATACGGTCTGCATCAACAGTTGAGCTAATATAGTCATGTAAAGTTTTATAATCAAATCCATATCGTTCAACCTCATCGAAAATATCTTTAACCAATATATAATATAACTTTACCAGTGCTTTAGAGCTATTACTTTGTTCTGAGACTTCATGGTTAAACAACATATCAAGATAGGCATAACCTATACCTTCATGAAGTACCATTTCTCCAGAATTGGTTAGTGTAGAATAAAACTTCAAAAATAGTTTCTGCTCTTGGTTTGGCTCTTTTACTTTAGAGACTGAATCGTAAAGACGTTTAAGTGCATACTCTGTTTGATGAGAAAAAGGCAAATGCCCAACATCATGCAAAAGACCTACTAATCTCAATGATTGAAGTAAAATAAGATAAGTTGTATTCTCTTTCTCTTTTAATGCTAAAGAAAATCCTAGTAGTAGCTTATCCTCTATCTGTAAGTTTTTTAAATCTATCTCCAATTTATAATCTTTAATAATCCTCTTTATAGAGTATCTAGCCTTTTTTAAAAATTTACTACGACTCTTAAACGAAGCATTAATGAGAGAGTTTTTAAACATATAAGAGACCACATTCATTGTTCCAATAGAGTGAATATAACGTTTCGTTGTAATCGAAGGAAAAGCAAAATATGCTAAAGCATTTTGAGAAACAAAAAGTAGACGATTAACTATTTTACTTTGTAAAAATTTCTCTTCTAATCCTGAGTAGGGAATGTGACCATAGACAGTGTCATTTACTATTTTATTTGTTTGCATATTAAGAGTGATAGTAACATAACTATCAATAATATACTCTTAAGGATTAAATACTTTTAATTTAATTTAATTCAAAAATTTTTTTCATCTTATCTAATCTCCTTTTAGTTATTTTATATAAATAAATTGTGACTAAATGTGAAATATTTTATTTCAAGCTTCTTTAAATAAAAAAAATAAAAATTTTAAAAGAAAGGTAACAATCTATTTTTTATACTAAATCTCTTTTTATAAACTTAATCGCTATACTTCTTAAAAAATTAAACAACTATAGGAGTTCCTCATGAATCTTTTTGGAACTAGAGAAGATGAGTTTGATATAGATAGTGTTGAACAACAGCTTATTCCTCATGAACTACATGACAGAATTAGCTATTGGATACTCAAAGTTATTATTGAGATGGGTGGACATAAACGCTTTATTGATAGCGATAATGACTTTGAATATGAAGATATAGCAATCTTTTTAGGCTTAGAGAAGTATGTAGAGTTTGACTATGATGATTTTCAACGAAAAGAGCCACTAAGCATACTTAAAAAACGTCTACTTCGTATGCACAAACAAGCACCATTTAGTTCATCACCACTACTAAGAGAGAACATAGAAAAGCTCTCTGAACTCATAGCATTAAATCCTTATGAAAAACAGATTTTAGAGTTTGTTATTTTACTAAAACAGTATGACATTCTTGAAAATGCTCTCTCTTTATTAGGTATAGAGCTTAATACTTCTCGTGTAAAACGTATTTTGAGTACTCTTTTAGATATTCCTATTGAAACAGTAAATGATATTTTTTCTGCTCAATCTACCTTTAGCCGTTCTGCACTACTTACTTTAGATAGTGAAGATAACTACTCTTTTGGTTCTATGTTAAAGCTTATAAATCGTGAATTTGCAGACAATATGCTTAATCATAGTGGAGATATTACAGAGATGATAAAAGACTCTGTTAAAGAGTCAGATAGAGGAACACTAAATCTAGAGGACTACTCCTATATCAAGAGTGACTTAGAGATTTTAATGCCATTTCTAAATAAAGCTCTAGAAAAGCAACAAAAAGGAGTTAATATCTTACTCTATGGACTCCCTGGTACAGGGAAGACTGAACTCTCTAAAACTATTGCTAATATATTAGGAACAAAGCTCTATGAGATAAGCTATGCTGATAGTGATGGTGACCCGATTGAGGGTGAAGCACGTCTACGTCTCTACAAAACTGCTCAGGCTCTCTTTTTTAATAGTAAAACCATTTTGATGTATGATGAAGCAGAAGATGTCTTTGAGAGTTATGATGGGGGCTTTTTTATGTTACCTAAACAGCAGTCAGACAAAGCATGGATTAATAAAATTTTAGAAAATAACAATGTACCAACCATTTGGATTACTAACAATATTGATAGCATTGACAATGCACTTATTCGCCGTTTTAACATGAGTATTGAGCTACCCATTCCAAGTAAAAATAAACGTGCTGATATTATTAGAAAACATACTAAAGAGATATTGAGCAATAGAGAGATTGAGAGGCTCTCTGAACATGAGGGAATTGCTCCTGCACTTATATCCTCTGCTATGAAAGTAACAGAAAATCTACCAATAGCAAAACAAAATAAAGCTCTACTCCATCTTATAAATAACACCCTAAAAGCTCAAGGTCATGAGGAGGTAATTTTAACTTCAGAGAGTATTTTACCAGAGAACTACAACTTAGAGTTTGTCAATACAAACAGTAATTTAGAGGAGTTAGTAGAGGGAATCAAAGAAAACAAATCAGCACGAATCTGTTTCTATGGTGCATCAGGAACAGGAAAGAGTGCATTTGCTAAACATATTGCAAAGATGTTAGATAGACCTTTTATTATAAAAAGTGGTTCATCTCTTATGAGCAAATGGGTTGGAGATACTGAAAAAAATATAGCCAATGCCTTTAGAGAAGCTCAAGAGGAGGAGGCTGTACTTATTTTTGATGAAGTAGATGGTTTTTTAGCAGAGAGAGGTCAAGCTAAAGTAAATTGGGAGGTGACACAAGTAAATGAGATGTTAGTTCAGATGGAAAAGTTTGAGGGTATCTTCATTGCAACTACTAACCTAATCGACCACTTAGACCAAGCTAGTCTACGTCGCTTTGATATGAAACTAGAGTTTAAAAGTTTAGAGCCTAAACAGCTAGAGAAGATTTTTATCTCTTATTTAGATACCTTAAATCTAGTAGTTACTAATCAAGAGCTTCATCAAATAAAATCTATTAAAAACTTAACCCCTGGAGATTTTGCTACAATTAAGAGACAGAGTAAATTTAAAAAAATTAAGTCTGCTTCGGAGTTTATAGAGCGTCTTAAAGAGGAGTTGAAGCTTAAAAAGCTTCAAGATGGAAAGGTTATGGGGTTTACATCATAAATCTTTTAATGATTGTAATAGTATCTACCTAGTGCATACTCGTCCATTTCAATCTGACGTTTTTTCTTTAAAAGTACATGTAAATCTTTAACTGTACCTTTAGTAGCTTTAAGCTCATTTTTTAATTTTTTTTGAGATTTTTGGTAAGCTATAATTTTATTTTGACTTACTTTAACTCTTTTTTTTAACTCTTTTATCTCTTTATTTTTTGTATGTTTTATAGTTTTAAACTTTTTTCTTAATAATTTAAGCTCAGATTTAAGCCTCTGAATCTCATTGTTTTTATCTCTTTTAAACTGCTTAACCTCTTGAAGTGTTTTTATTAGTATCTCCTGCTTTTTCGTAGTACTATTTTGTTCACTATTTGCCATACTAACGACAGAACAAAATAATAATGTTAACATAATTTTGTGCATCCTATTTCCTTTTTCTTTAATAAATTTAGGTTAAAAGAATTATAACTATAAGATATAAAAATTAATTAAAAAAGTGTTGTTCTATGTAAGCTTTAACTATTTATAAAGAATTTTACACTCTATCAACTATCAAAGAGCTATAAAAACTTCTCAAAACTTTTTTCATCTATGCTATTTATCTTTTTTTCAATAACATTTAAAAAAGATATTAACTCAACAGATACTGCTTCTAACTGAACAAGATACTTAATAGCCGTTTGCTCTTGGGTTGCTGAAATTTTCTTTTTTTTCCGTTTTAAGAGCTTTGACAATAGTGATGAGTTTGTTGTGCTAAAATATATTTTAAAAATATTCATATATATATCATGTAACTCTCTATGTTTTGATTCTAACTTCTCTACAGCTTCCTCTTTAAAAATATAAAGCAAAATTTGACCGTCACAATAGAACCATTTTCCAAATTCACAAGATGTTACCTTTAAAGGTATCTCATCTTTAGAAATTTCTAACCCATTAACCAATTTTTTTGCTTTATAGACCCATGTTACATGTTCTCTTCTTGCAGCTCTAATACTCTTTAAAACATCTTTTTTTGTAATAGTAGACATAATATTCCCTTATTTTATAAACATAAAATTAATTATAAATAGATAGCCATTAGTTCAATATTAACTCTTTTTCTTTAAGCTTAATATAAATGCAACTGCATCACTTCTACTATCTATTCTTCCCTCTAACTGTTCTCTGTAGAGACTATCTAACAAAAATTTAAACTCTAAAGCAAAATTTGACCGTCACAATAGAACCATTTTCCAAATTCACAAGATGTTACCTTTAAAGGTATCTCATCTTTAGAAATTTCTAACCCATTAACCAATTTTTTTGCTTTATAGACCCATGTTACATGTTCTCTTCTTGCAGCTCTAATACTCTTTAAAACATCTTTTTTTGTAATAGTAGACATAATATTCCCTTATTTTATAAACATAAAATTAATTATAAATAGATAGCCATTAGTTCAATATTAACTCTTTTTCTTTAAGCTTAATATAAATGCAACTGCATCACTTCTACTATCTATTCTTCCCTCTAACTGTTCTCTGTAGAGACTATCTAACAAAAATTTAAACTCTTTTGATGGTTTATACCCAAGTTCAATTAAATCTCGTCCTTGAAGTAGAGGCTTTAATGGTTCACGGTAGACATCTAACTCCTCTGCTTTTTTAAGCAACCAGTCACCTGCTTCATAAATTCCTTTTAGAGAAGCCTCTGTTGTTCTAGCTAAAAAATCTGCTCTTGCTACAATTACTAGCTCCTCTATATTTACTTTTGTTGCCAACTTTCTAATAGTTGAATTTTTTGCTTTTCCTCTAAAATAGATAGATGGAGCTAAGTGGTATCTAACTAAAGGAAGAATAGAAGCTATAAAATCATGCTCATTAGTAAGCCTATATAAAAAACTCTTTGTAGGCTCTACTCCTGCTTTTTCATGACCAATAGCTGTTATTTTTTCTGGAGTTATTTGTGTATGAGTTGCTTTTCCTAAATCGTGACACACTATGGCAAATATCATCTTTAAGTCTTGCTTTTCATCACCTATTTTAAATTCTATCATCTTATCAAGTGCCATAAGTGTGTGTACCCACACATCACCTTCTGGATGCCAAATAGGACTTTGAGGTACACCAACAACTGCATAGAGTTCAGGAAAATATCGTTCTATTATTCCCAACTCTCTCATAAGTTTAAAACCAATAGAGGGCTTTTTTGATTTTAAAAGTAGCTTTTTAAACTCTATATACACTCTCTCTTTTGGTAGCTCATCTAATAGACCCTCTTTTACCATATTTTGACAAAGTTTAAATGTCTTTTTGTCTAAAATGTAACTAAATCTAGCAGAAAACTGTACAGCTCTATAGACACGTAAAGGGTCTTCTACAAATGTTTTAGAATTAATATGTCTCAATATTTTAGATTCTATATCTTCTTTAGCGTTAAAAGGGTCTAAAAAGCTCTTTAGCTCTACATCATAACCAAGTGCATTTATAGTAAAATCTCTACGCAAAGATGCCTCTTTAAACTCCATAAAGCCATCACATACTACATCAAACCCTTTATGCCCTGTAGAGACTTTTTGTTCTCTTCTAGGAAAAGAGAAATCATACTCCTCTCCATCATATACAAACTTTAAAATTCCAAAACTTTTACCTACAAGGTTAACAGAACCATATTTAGCAAGGATATTTTGTAAAGTCTCAACACTTTTTAAACCATAAACTTCAACATCATAATCTTTACTTGGTAAACCTAAAAAATAGTCACGAACTGCTCCACCTACTACAATAGCTTTAGCATTTATCTCTTTTAAATCTCTTGATATAGTTTTTATTATTTGGGGTAAATACATATTTTGATAGTGTAGTCAAGGGACTACACTCTACCCCTGTTTACATAGTGAAAAGGCTACACCTTCACGGATTCCATCATCTATGACCATAGACTCTTTAAAACCTGAAATAGTATATAGTTCATCATAAATCAAAATACCAGATACAATCAAATCATCACGCCCAACACCAACAGTTTTTATACGCTCCTCTGGAGACATCCCTAATAGTCTCTTAAGTTGTGTTACCAAATCTTTTTGAACAAGTCTTGTACCGTGAATCTTTTGAGCATCATAAGTCTCATACTCCATACCTAATTTCATTGAAGCTACTGTTGTAGGTGTTCCTGCTGTTGCAACAAAGAGCTCAACCCCTCCGTATTGAGTAGTAATTTCATTATAGTACTCTCTTATTGGGTTCATTAGTACTGGTATTGCATTGGCTATTTCAGGTACTGTTTTAAACGTTTGAGTCACAGTTACAATACCTATTGGAAAGCTCTTTGAAAATGTTTTACCATCTTCATAGTGAAAAAGTACCTCTGTTGAACCACCTCCAATATCTACCATCATAAAACTCTTTGGTAACTCCCCTAAAAGCTTTAAACGCTCCTGAATAGCTGTTAAAGCATAAAGAGCCTCTTGTTCTCCATCTATTATTTCAAAAACTATACCTGTTTGCTCTTTAATTGTTTTTAAAACATCATCACTATTGTTTGCTTGACGAATTGCTTCTGTAGTTACAGCCTTTACTTTTGCATCACTAAAGTCAAGTTTTACTTTTGCTTCATTGAGAGCTAAAATCACACGTTCTATAGCCTCCTTAGAGATAACTCCTGAGTGACTCAACCCATCGGCTGTCTTTACTGTTTTATGAAACTCACCTAAACGCTCTTTTGTCTTACAGCTCATCTTTAAAATTCTTAAACTATTTGAACCCAAATCAATAGCAATAATATTTTTCATATCTATCCTAATCTTAGTTTTTAAAATTATACACAAATATACTAGATATAATAACATGTTTATTTAAGAGGAGAAAAAATGGAGAAAAATTATGGCATAGATATTTGGGGAGATGGAAATTTTATTATAAAAAATAGCACAGTTAATATTAACTATGCAAAGAGACCTTCTTTATTAGAGATTGTATCTAATGTAAGAGAGAGAGGCTACAAAGGACCTCTACTTCTTCGTTTTCCACACCTAATTAAAAAACAGATAGATACACTATACAATGAGTTCCATCGTGCAAAAAAAGAGTTTGACTATAAAGGCTCTTTTCAAGCTGTATTTCCTCTAAAGGTTAACCAGTTTCCAAACTTTGTTAACTCACTTATAGAGGTCTCAAAAGAGTACAACTATGGCTTAGAAGCAGGTAGCAAAGCAGAGCTTATTATTGCTATGACACACACTCCTCTTGGAGCGCCTATTACTGTTAATGGATTTAAAGATAAGGAGATGATTTCTCTATGTTTTATTGCTGCAAATATGGGACACAATATTACTATTACCATTGAAGGGCTTGGAGAGTTAGAGACTATTATTGAAGTTAAACAAGAGTTTAATATGACAGTTGTTCCAAAGATTGGAGTACGTATTAGGTTACATAGCTCTGGTATTGGAATTTGGGCAAAGAGTGGTGGCTATAGTTCTAAATTTGGACTTACCTCTACCGAGCTTTTAGAGGCATATGACCTTATAAAAAAACATAATCTACTTAAACAACTATGGATGATTCACTTTCATATTGGCTCTCAAATGTCACAGATTAATCCACTCAAAAAGGCTCTAAGAGAAGCAGGAAATATCTATGCTGAGCTTAAAAAGCGTGGAGCTTTTGCTCTTAGTGCTATTAATATTGGTGGAGGATTGGCTATAGAGTATGCACAACATCAACAGACAAAAGAGGTAAACTACACCCTTGTAGAGTTTGCAAACGATGTTGTCTTTTTAATTAAAGAGATAGCCAAAAACAAAAAGATAGATGAGCCTGACATCTTTACTGAATCGGGTCGTTTTATTGCGGCTTCTCACTCTGTACTTATTGCCCCTGTGCTAGAGCTATTTTCACAAGACTATCAAGAGAAATCACTACGACTTAAAGAAAAAAACCCTCCTCTTATTGCAGAACTTTATGCTCTTTGGAATTCAATTAACTGTAACAATGCACGAGAGTACTTACACGATGCACTTGACCATATGGAGAGTCTTTTAACTCTGTTTGATTTAGGATATATAGACCTTGAAGACCGTTCTAACTGTGAGATACTAGTTAATCTCATTATAAAAAAGTCTATAGTTTTACTAAGTGACATAGCTCCTAGCGAACTACAACGACTACAAAATAAAATTCAAGAGCGTTACTTAGTAAACTTTTCTGCTTTTCAATCGTTAGCTGATTTTTGGGGCTTAAAACAGCACTTTCCTATGATGCCTATTGACAAGCTAAACACCTCCCCTACAAATCCTGCTACACTTTGGGACATTACTTGTGACTCTGATGGTGAAATTAGTTTTGAGGACAAAACTCCACTCTACTTACATAATGTCGATGTAACCAAAGATGAGTACTTTTTAGCTTTCTTTCTAACAGGTGCTTACCAAGAGGTCTTAGGCATGAAGCACAACCTATTTACCCACCCTACTGAAGTAGTTGTTAACTTTGACAAAAATGGTGACTTTCAACTTGAAAAATTGATAGAGTCTCAAAATATTATAGATGTGTTAGAAGATTTAGATTACGATAGAAATTATTTAGATAAGAGGCTAAAACATCAAATTGAAGCTTCATCTCTTATCAATTCTACTCAAAAAGAAGAATTATTAGGGAAATTATATCTATATTTAAGCGAAAATAGTTATCTTAAGACTATACAAGCACATAATGAAAATTAAACTTAGGAAAATAGGTGAACCCATTCAGAACAATAAAAGAAGATTTCTATAATATTAAAAGAAATGACCCCGCCTTACACTCTGGGTTTGAGCTTTTTTTTAACTATCCTGGTTTATGGGCTTTATTTTTCCATAGATTTGCACACTATCTATATAAAAAAGGATTACGATTTATTCCTAGATTTATCTCAGGATTAAGCAGATTTATAACTACTGTAGATATTCACCCTGCTGCTCAAATTGGAAAACGACTCTTTATTGACCATGCTGCAGGAGTAGTGATTGGAGAGACATCTGTTATTGGAGATGATGTAGTTATATATCAACAAGTTACACTTGGGGGAGTAAGTACCTCTTCAGGAAAACGACACCCAACTGTAGGAAATAATGTAGTTATTGGAGCTGGAGCTAAAGTTTTAGGAAATATTACTCTTGGTAACAATTCTAAAATTGGAGCAAATTCTGTTGTAGTTAAAGATGTTCCATGCTGTGCAACAGCTGTGGGTGTTCCTGCTAGAATTATTAGTGGAGATACAAAGAACAAAGAGCTTCGTCATGATATGTTACCAGACATTACAAAAGAGGTTCTTAACTATCTGTTTAAACGTATTGCTGTCTTAGAAGAGACTGTCAAAACAGGTGATATCAAACTTATGGAAAAAGAGGACCATGAACTTACCGAAATATACTCAAGCTTTATTAAGTCAATGAGATAAGCTATAAGTTCTATTAAATATTTAATTAATTTTTAGTATACTTCTAAGATTTCGGTACAACGAGTCTATCAAAAAAAAACAAGGGCGTACATCATGCTTTCAAAACGTATTCAAACACTTTCCTCCTCTTTAACCATTGCTATCTCTACTCTTGCTAGAGAACTTAAAGCAGAGGGTAAAGATGTTATCTCTTTCTCTGCTGGAGAACCAGACTTTGACACACCTGTTGCTGTTAAAGAAGCTGCTAAAAAAGCACTTGATGAAGGACATACAAAATATACTGCTGTTCCTGGTACTCCAGAACTTTTAGAGGCAGTTGCAAACAAGCTTAAAAGGGAAAATGGCTTAACCTATGCAACTAACCAAATTCAGACTAACAATGGGGCTAAGCACTCTTTGTTTAACCTCTTTCAAGCTCTTATAGATGAAGGTGATGAAGTAATTATTCCTGCTCCTTACTGGGTAACTTACCCTGAACTTGTTAAGTATGCTGGTGGAACTTCCGTGATTATTGAAACTACAGACGAAAATGGTTTTAAAATTACAGCAGAGCAACTAAAAGATGCTATTACTCCAAAAACAAAACTTTTAGTTTTAACTTCGCCGTCAAACCCAACAGGAGCTGTCTACTCAAAAGAGGAGTTAGAAGCATTAGCAGAGGTATTAAAAGATACAAATGTACTTGTAGCCTCAGACGAAATGTATGAAAAGCTTGTTTTTGGAGATACCCAATTTGTAGCAACTGCTAGTATCTCTGATGATATGTTCCAAAGAACCATTACTATCAATGGACTAAGTAAATCAGCAGCTATGACAGGTTGGCGTTTTGGTTATATGGCATCTGCAAATACAGAGCTAATCTCTGTAATGAATAAACTACAATCTCAAAGTACTTCAAATATAAACTCTATTACCCAAAATGCAGCTATTGTAGGGCTTGATGGTACAATAGACAAAGAGGTAGAAGAGATGAGAGCCGCTTTTGAAGAGCGTTGCAATGAGGCTGTTGAGCTTTTTAATGGGGTTGATGGTCTTAGCGTAGTAAAACCAAATGGTGCATTTTATCTTTTTGTTAACATTAAAGAGGTCTCAAATGACTCTATGCAGTTTTGTAAAGATTTACTAGAGGCTGAAGGTGTTGCTGTTGTCCCTGGTGTTGGTTTTGGAGCAGAAGGGTACTTTAGATTCTCTTTTGCTACCGACATAGAAACTATTAGAGAAGGTGTTAAGCGTATTGAACATTTTGTTCAAGGGTTGAAAAAATAAACCTTTGTTTTTTTCTTAAATATATACCGAATCTTAAAGTTTCGGTATAAGATAAGCCTAATCAATAAATTTAGAATCTTCAGTCCAGTTTTTTTCTATATTCCAAACATCCCCTCATAAATCTCTTGAATATTCCCACGCTCTTTGTAATCAATAGGCTCACCAATCTCAATAGTTATGGTCTGCTCTAACTTTTTATCTGCCAAAGCACTACCCAAAGCCTCATGGGTTTGAGTGCGAATATAGACAGGCAATATAGGGAGTCTATTTTTCAGAGCAATAATCCTAAACCCCTCTTTAAACTCTAAAAGCTTCTCTTTGGTTTTGTTTCGTGTACCCTCAGGAAAGATAAAAACAGAAGCCCCCTCTTTGACAGCCTTTTTAACATCTGCAAAAAATCCTGACATTTGACTCTTCTCTCTGTCAAGAAGAATTGAACCTGCATTACGAACAAATATACCAAAAAAGGGTGAGTTGTAAAGCTCTTTTTTAGAGACCCAAACCCCATAGATATTACTCTTTTCAAGTGCTATCTCTAAGATTAGAGGGTCAATAATTCCTCTATGGTTTGATAAAATTAGGTATTGACCATCAATAAGACGCTCTTGATTTTTGACCTCTACAGCAATCTTTAGCTTTTTTAACAGAGTTTCAGAGTAATCAAAACGGAGTCTTTTTTTCTCTTCTTGTGTAGTAACTTTTTTAAGTTTTAAACCATAATAGTTGGTCAATAACAACGAATATATTCCCATTTTAATAGAGTGTAGTGTCATTAGAAAACATACCCCATATCTTCAAGCCCACCACGAGACTTTGACCAACCTTTTTTAACGGCTACATGCAAATCTAGGTAGATTTTTTTTCCTGAAAAGAGTTCAAGCTGTTTTCGTGCCAATTTCCCTACACGCTTGATTCCTTCTCCTCTATTTCCTACAATAATCCCTTTTTGAGTCCCTTTCTCTACAATTATTGTAGCATAGACTCTATCCATCTCTTCACTCTCATCTATCTTCTCAATAGTTACATCGGACTCATAAGGAATCTCATCTGAAAGGTTCTCAAAGATAGATTCTCTAATAAGCTCTTTGTAGATGTCTCTTACAAACTCTGTAGTTGTAATGTCAGTATCGTAAAGTGGTGGAGATGGAGGAAGATGCTTTACCACCTCATCAAGAAGTGCCTCTTTTCCTACTTTTTTATTAACTGAAAAAGGGATAATCGCTTCGAATCTATCTTGATACTTTTGGTACTCTCCAAGCTTCTCTAAAATCTTCCCTTGTGGTACATGGTCCATTTTTGTAAGAAGTACAATATGTTTTGCTTTTGAACTCTCTTTTAGAGCTAAAAACTTTTCATACTCATCTAATCTATCGGTAATAGGAGCTAAAAATAAGATTAAATCAGCGTCCCCCATTGCCTTTAGTGCCTCTTCTAACATAAACTCATTTATAAGTCGCTCTTTTTTATGAATACCAGGGGTGTCTACAAATATAAGTTGATTGCCCTTGTGCATAACTATAATATTCATTCGTTTTCTAGTGGCTTGTGCCTTTTTTGAAACCATCGCTAGTTTCTCACCAACCAAAAAGTTCAAAAGGGTACTCTTGCCTGAATTTGGTCGCCCTACTACGGCGATAAAGCCTGATTTTGTCTCTGTTGCCATCTATGGTGTCACTTTCATATTTTTTAATTCAGCATTATAACCTAATCTACTGTATAATTCCACAAATAAAAACTAGGAATATAGATGATAAACGCACTTCGTGGTATGAAAGATTTAACTTTTGAAGAGAGTGAACGCTTTGTGCATATTGTAACTACTGCTACTACTATTGCTAAGAGATATGGCTATAGCTACATAGAGACCCCCATTTTAGAAGAGACAAAACTCTTTAAACGCTCTGTTGGTGAGAGTTCTGACATTGTAGGCAAAGAGATGTATCAGTTTGAGGACAAAGGTGGAAACGATGTCTGTATGCGTCCAGAGGGTACAGCAGGGGTGGTTCGCTCTTTTGTTCAAGCAAAACTCGACCGACGACAAAATGAGAAGTTTAAGTTCTATTACTATGGACCTATGTTTCGTTATGAGCGACCTCAAAAGGGGCGACTAAGAGAGTTTCACCAATTTGGTTGTGAGAGCTTTGGAGAGGCTTCTGTATATGAGGACTTTACTATTATACAGATGATAGGTGACATCTTTAAGGCTCTTGGCATTGGCTATAAGCTAAAGATTAACTCTCTTGGGTGTCCTGAGTGTATGCCTCCTTAC